>CADBMP010000047.1 GCA_902795775.1 uncultured Lachnospiraceae bacterium
CATTGCGGCAGTCATTTATCATTTTATTTAAAAAGGCATTGTTTTTTTTGCGCACACATGATATAATGAAGTTTAATTTTTGTTGCTGGAATGGGAAAGCCATGTACAGCAGCTCATTTTGATATTTCTGGAGGGCTTATGTGGAAAAAAATTGTGTTTGGGGTTTTGATTGTTATTAGTGCAATTGTTGGTTTTGGTGTGGCAAAGGTACAGAGCCGGTTCAATGTGACCATGAACCGCATGACAAGAGATACTGTCAATGTACTAAAGAACGTGGAGCTTCCGGAAGGAGTTGATGTAACGGGAGATAATGATATCATCAATGTTCTTTTGATTGGTTCAGATGAAAGAAAAGAAAAAAACTTTGAATCAAAAGGCCTGACCGATGCCATGATGATTGCAACACTTGATAAAAAGCATGGTACATTAAAGCTGACGACCCTGATGAGGGATACGCTGGTACGCATTGCGGGAACGGAGCAGGACAGGAAACTCAATTCTGCAGTAAATGACGGTGGAATCCAAAATCTTTACAAAACGATTGCACAAAATTTCCATATTCAGTTAGATGGTTATGTCATGGTGACGTTTACTGCATTTGAAAAAGTGGTAGATGCTGTGGGCGGCGTGGAGATTGAGCTTACAGATTCAGAAATGCGTTACCTGAATTGTACAAATTATTCAAAAAGAAAAAACCATACCTTTGTTGTAGGCAAGCAGACGGTAAATGGAAATCAGGCACTTGGTTACTGCCGTATCCGGAAAGGGCGGGATAAGATTGGTGAACCGGTGGTGACAGTCAGCGGCCTTACGGATGATTATGGGAGGACCTGGCGTCAGAGGACTCTTTTGACTTCGATTTTTAATAAGATGAAGACCCTTCCAAAAGATAAATGGTTGAAAGTGGCAGATGAAGTGGCATCCTGCATTAAGACAGATTTGGATAATGATGCCATTTACGGGTACTTAGGGGATGTCATTATGATGGGAACCACAAAGGTTCATCAGCTTCAAATTCCAAGTAACGGATACTTCCGCGATACAAAGAACAGGGAGTTCCCGTATTGTGACGGCTGGGCACTTGTTCCCACAAATGGTGAGAACAGTAATTTTGATACTTCAAAAAATGAAGAAATTATGAAAGATTTTATCTTCAACTTTGACGGAAAAAATGAATATGAATATCTGGATCCGGCAAAGCAGGCACTCGATACCGGACGAAACGAAGAATAGTTCCGGGCAGAAGACAGGGGCGTTAAAAAACAAGGAATGAATGGAGAGTAATATGTGGAAAAAAATTGTCTTTACCTTTTTGCTTATGATAAGTGCTGCGGCAGGTTTTCTGGCAGCAAAAGCGCAGGTTACATTTTTTGGTTCCGTTAATCAGGTCCAGCGTGACTATGATAATAAATTCACAGAGGTGGATTTAGGCGGAATTGAGGTAAATTCAGATAAAAACATAGTAAACATTCTTGTGGTGGGAAATGATTACCGAAAGGAAAGAGGGTATAGTGCTTCCGGGCTTACGGACACCATGATCATTGCCACCATGGACAAAAAACATGGTGCATTGAAGACAGCTTCCCTGATGCGTGACAGCTGCGTGGAGATTCCGGGATACGGATATAATAAACTAAATGCGGCAAATTCCTTTGGAAAAATAGAGCTGCTGTATAAGACCATTGCACAGAATTATAATGTAAAACTGGATGGTTATGTTGAAGTAGATTTTGAGGCATTTGTGGATGTGGTAGATGCAGTGGGAGGCGTAAAAGTGACGCTGACAGAGTCTGAAGCAAATTACCTGAATAGCACAAATTACATTAGAAAGAAAAAATATAGGAACGTGAAAGTTGGAAAACAGACATTGAATGGTCATCAGGCACTTGGCTACTGCAGAATCCGAAAAGCCGGAACAACGATAACCGGCCTGAGGGACGATTATGGAAGAACATGGCGTCAGAGAACAGTCATAGGTGCGGTTTTTGACAAAGTAAAGAAAATGCCGAAAACAAAGTGGCTTTCCATTGCAAATAAGGTGATGAAACATCTGAAGACAGATTTAACCAACGAAGAAATCTTATCTTATCTGGTGGATGTGCTTACCATGGGAACCACCAAAATCCATCAGCTCCAGATTCCTCTGGAAGGCTATTACCGGTCGGCATATAATGGGGAATTTCCAAAGCTTGGTTCCTGTCTGGTCATGACAGATGGCGTGAGTACGGAATATAATGTATCGGAAAATGCGAATGCGTTAAATTCCTATATTTTTGATTATTCCGGCAAGGGAAATTTCAAATATGGTTCCTTTGAAAATAAGGAGAAATAAAAATACATTTTATATCAGCAATACTACCGTCTCTTGAAGGGGCGGTAGTATTGCTGATATCGGCAGGTCAGTACGCTGGTATATCTTTTTTTATAATCTGGACGAAAGGAATCTCTGCCTAAAATTCATATATACAGGGTTTTAGGCAGAGATTCATAAGTCTGGTTCAATACAAGTATATCGTTTATAATTTACGAGGTACTGACAGAAAAGCATAAAAGTCTTGATAATTTGGAAAAGCAGCTTGTGAAGGTGGCTTTTTTGATGCTTTCTGCTGCGTGTACCGGAAGCTGTCCGATTTCCTTTCCGTCCAGATAATAAATAACGCCGCCGATGATATCCCCTTCTTTGATGGGGGCTTTTAAATTTTTCTGAAAATAAATTTTTCGTTTTAATTTATCGTTCTTTGTATCCCCGATTAAGGTATAGTTGAAATTTTTTTCAATTCTTGGGATGATTTTATCTTTTTCCCCACCGGAAATGTTCTGCTCTTTCAGCTTAATCTGACTGGTCTTATCAAAAAAAGTCCTGCAGTTTGCAAAGCCGTAATCTAAAAGCTTTGCTGCCTCCGAAAAGCGTGTTTTGGGATCCGGTGCCGCCATGATTACAGCGGTGAGACTGATACCGTTCCTCTCTGCTGTGGCGGAAAGACAGTATTTTGCTTTGGAAGTGGAACCTGTTTTTAAGCCCGTAATCCCATTATAAGTACGCACCAGTTTATTTGTATTTGTGAGTCCGAATGGGGTATCTCCTTTTCTGGTATGATGAGTAATCTCATCCATCCATGTGGTAGAATATTTGCTGATTTCCGGATGTTTTGTAATCAGTGCCTGCGACATTAAAGCAACATCATATGCAGAGCTGTAGTGGCCGCTTGAGATGGAATCATCCAGTCCGTTGCAGTTTTTAAAATGTGTATGTTTCATGCCAAGTTTTTTGGCTTTCCGGTTCATTTGTTTTACAAATGCATCTTCCGAGCCGCTGATGAATTCTGCCATGGCAGCGGCGGCATCATTGGCACTGGCGATGCTGATGCATTTGATCATGGTTTCAACAGTCTGGACTTCTCCTGGTTCTAAATAGACCTGAGACCCTCCCATCTTTGCAGCATGTTCACTGACAGTGACCTCATCGTCTGCTTTGATTTTTCCTGCATCAATGGCATCAAAGATGAGGAGAAGGGTCATGATTTTTGTGATGCTGGCAGGAATCAGCTCTTTATCTTTTTGTTTTCCGTATAAGATGGTTCCGGTATTGTTCTCAATCAGGACTGCTGCTCTGGCAGTAATGGGGATTTCCGGAAACTCTTTTTTGGCGTCAGATTTTTCCTTCTTCTGTGTCTTTGCATGGATATTTTGTCCGGCTGTTTTTCCTGATTTGGCACAGGCAGCCCCGGGCAGATAAAGTGAATGGCATGGAATGGCTGTACCCAATATCAGGGCAAAGCACAAAAGCAGGGAAAGCTTTATGTGGAAATTTTTTTTTGGATGCATGGTATCCTCCTTCTATGGTTTCGCAAAATCCTTTTGTCGTTCGATATAATTAAATTTATGAAGGGGGGTTAGAAAAAATGACAGGAAGCTGTCAGAAATTAATCCAAGTATTTTCTAACGATAGAGGAGAGTGTTTTTTCACATTGTTACAAATTTTTCTATGCTTTTTTGTGCATATTGCTATTTTATACAAAAATTACAAATAGTCCTTGCAATATGGAGATTTCTTTTATATAATTCAAAAAATTAAAATATTTTAATTAGTTTACATTAAAACATATCGGGCATATGCGTTTGAAAGCAAAGGTATAAATGGAGTGTTTTTGCGGCACATTTTTTCCTTTTTTGTGTTATAATGAAATGGGTACATACTGGTATGCTTAAATAAATCATAGGAAAAACGAGGAGAAAAGATATGAGAAAAAGAACGAACATTATTCACGAATATTTCATCTGAATTTATATTTATGGATTAGTTTACAAAATCATTGTGTTTATAACAATGTTCTGCAAAATCTTGTGCATATAATTGTATTACGCAATCAAACAATGCACATTTAATTTTGATGAAAAGAAGGTGAAAGAATGGATTTTTTACGTCAACATCAATTAGACATCATGTTGATACTAATTGGATTTCTCAGCAGCTTGGTGTTTTATACAATTTTTTTGAAGGCGGCGATCGATAAACGTCGTTCATCTATACTTTTGATGGCTTTTTTGGGCATTTTTTTACTAATAGCTGATAGAGAGGCGTACATATTTAGGGGTGACACAAGCGTATTAGGATTCTGGATGGTAAGAATAAGCAATTTTCTTGTTTTTTTCTTGACCCCTCTTAATATTTTGTCTTTTAATCTCTTCCTCGTCAATCTCTTTACGGATGAGGGAAAAAAGAAGGAGATTCCAGTGGGATTGCAGATTGCGAAAATCATTCTTCTGCTTGGAATGTTCCTGATTATTCTTTCTCAATTTACTGGGCTGTATTATACATTTGACAATCAAAACTGCTATCAGCGTTCCGATTTCATTATTATTGCTTATTCAGATCCTCTCGTAGCACTGTTTGTACAACAGTTCACCATAATAAAATACCGAAAGCATTTAAGCAGGAAATTGGAAATCATTCTTCTGTTATTTACAATGCTTCCGTTGGCTGCATCAGTGGCCCAGCTTAAACTGTATGGGTTGTCTCTTGTAAATATTTCGCTCGTGTGGATGGTAATAGTATTATATATGTTTACATTGGCTGATATAAATAAAAAGGCTGAGCGTGCCAGAAGACTGGAGATTGAGTATTTGGAGAAAGAACAGGAACAACTGAAGAATTTCTTAAAGAATACAGCCCTTGCACTTGCAAGTGCAATAGATGCAAAAGATACCTATACTAACGGTCACTCGTCAAGGGTGGCGGAGTATTCAAGAATGATAGCTGCCCGGGTTGGTTATTCAA
>CADBMP010000048.1 GCA_902795775.1 uncultured Lachnospiraceae bacterium
CTCTCATAATAGAAGATGTGTCTCTACCTTCTGAATACATCCTTCGTCGATTTACGTTTTAGCCATATACCGATATAGCGTATTCATCATAACTCGCTTTTTTTTATTTTACTATTGCCGAGTTTCTGATAATACCCATTTTTTAGGTAATTACCTGATTTTAGGCAATTCTCATTTTTTAATAATTTCCTAAAATCCGGCCACACTTTTTAAAAATCTAAAAACCCTAGAAAAACTGGGGCTTTTCCTGTCTTTTTCATCACAAAAAATTCACATTTTTAACCCCCTGTGAACATAAAAATCGGGCTGCAAAGCAGCCCGATGTCACATTTTTGTAAAACTTATGCCCCAAAAGTAATCCAGTTACAAAACACTGAAAACACTTGCAGCCCCCTTTTTTCGGGGGCTCGGCCCCCTCATTCGTGTCAGGAATGTGGCAAAAACCTGACACATTTTATGCAAAATAGATATCCGGCTCCACATACTCATGGATGTCATTCATCAGGTAAACCGCAGAGGACGCCATCATCACCTCACATGCACTGCCCCGTTCTCTGATATAAGAATAGATTCTGTTCTCCATCTCCATAGAATATGCTTCCATCAAACCTCCCCTTTCTTTTTTATGGTAATGGAAAATTCTGCATAAAGCTTCTGCCTCTTTTCCGAATCTGTAACTGCTTTTATAACATCCTCATTGCGATTATTCGCCACTAAAATGTTAATCAGCCTTGCCAGTTTCTCCTCCCCCTCTGCGCAGCCATCGTGAAATCCATTACTAAATCCATTATTAAATCCACGCTCCTCAATCACATCCAATGCCTTGCACATATTTCCATACTTTACTTTCATATTGTCTCCTTTCCCTATCACATCTGCCGCTTCTTGAAACCGGTCTTCTCTTGCCAGTACCGCTAAAAGCTGCAGCACCTCTCTGATATGCTTTACTTCCTCTGTAGAACCCTTGTATGTTCCCGTCTCTCTCATTTGTACAAAGTAATCCGCAACAAATCGAAAATCACTTTTGAAACTCTTTACCTGCTCCTGTGTCATATATGCAATTTCAAAGAGATTAATCCTGTAATCCTGAACATAAGGTTTCAATTCTTTCTCCATATTTTTTTCAAACACATCATACAAAGACTTTGCCCTGTTCCCGAAAACCCTTTTCCCCGGAATATACGGAACGCTCCCGTCCCTGCTCCAAATCTCCTTCCCTTACGACCTGCTTCCCATGAAACAGGATATTGTTCATGATGTCTGCAAATACATCATTAAAAGATAACAGTGCTTTTTCCGTCATGTCCTTTTTTCCCATACGAAATCTCCTTTCCAATTCCCAGCTGCAGCCAGACAGGAAAATCATTCCATAATCTGCGGACTGCAGGGCTGCTGACAGGAGAAACTGAATTTGCGCCGGCAAACGGTCCCATCGGTCATCATTCGCCGGGATAGAAATATCCATGACATGTCATTCAAAAGCAGCCTCGTTCCTGCCTAATAAAAAATAAGTGGATAAAAGCAGGAATCGTTCTGAAACAATATGCACCGGCATGGGACAGACCCTTTCCGCAAAAAAATACCGGTCATAAAATATAGAAAATTAAATAAAAATATAGAAAAATAGAACTCATATCTGCTTTATTGTAGTTTACCATTCATTGGATGACTTGTCAATTATTTCAATCCAAATCAATCCCATATCTTCGGGTATATTCATCATTTCGGGTATATGCTATGATTCATATTGGTAAACGGAAAGCTTAATTCAAGGGGGAATGAAATGATTACTTTCGATCCGTTATGGGATACTCTTAGAAAAAAGAACATATCCACCTATAAACTGGTCACACAGTATGAATTAAGCCGCGGGACTTTAGACAGCCTGAAACATAACCGGAGTATTACCCTAAATACCCTGGATCAGTTATGCAGTATGTTGGATTGTGATATCAGTGATGTGATTCGTTATGAAAAAAGATAACGCCTTTTATCCTATGTTTCGTCATGGAACGGAACCTTTCTACTTTACCTTTATACATAAACTCATGACTACTCCAGATTTGATATCCAAAGTTCCGGGTTTCTAATGAAAAAAAGAAGCAGCAAAAACGCAGCTTCTTTTTTTATTTATATTTATCCACACGCCCGCATTATTGCATAAGAAAAGGGATTCCAAAACACGACCCTCTTACCTGTATGCATCTGCCAGCTTCTCAAACGCAGAAAAAGACCTTTTTATCATCTCCGGAGAAACACAATAAGCAATCCGCACATATCCGGCACACATAAATGCACTGCCCGGCACCAGAAGAAGATGGAATTCCTTTGCCTTTAAAACAAATGCCTTGTCATCCTCTTCCTTTGCTTTCACCCACAAATAAAATGCACCCTCCGGTTTCGCACATTCAAATCCCAGGCTCACAAGCTTGTCATATAAAAGCTTCCTGTTGTAGTCATACGCAGAAATATCCGTCTTTTCCTCCAGACACTCTGCCACAGCAAGCTGCTGTAAACTCGGCGCATTTACAAAACCTAAAATTCTTGTGGCAACCGATGCGGCATCAAGTATATTCTGAAAATCATCCACCTCATCCGGAATCACCAGATAGCCGATTCTTTCACCCGGCAGGGAAAGGGACTTGCTGAAAGAATATCCCACAATTGTATTTGCAAAATACTTTGTCAGATAAGGCACCTCCACTCCATCATATGCCAGCTCCCTGTACGGCTCGTCTGAAATCAGATAAATGGCATGTCCATACTCCTGCTGCTTTTCCTCCAAAATACTTGAAAGTTCTTTGATGGTCTCCTCTGAATAAACCACCCCAGTCGGGTTATTTGGAGTATTTACAATGACTGCCTTCGTCTTTGCAGTTATTTTCTCCCGTAACCCGGAAAGATTCGGCTGAAAATCCGGAATATTCGCAGGAACCGGAACCATCACACCATCAAAATTCCCCACATAATTATTATACTCACTAAAATACGGTGCAAAGGCAATCACTTCATCCCCCGGATCCAAAAGCGTTTTCAAAATCACATTCAATCCGCCCGCAGCACCTACTGTCATGATGATGTTCTTTTCCGTAAACGCAGTTCCGAATCTTTCATTCAAAGATTCTGCAATTTTTTTTCTGACCTCCTCATGACCGGCATTATTCATGTAGCCATGCACAAAGCCCGGTTCTTTTTCATCCAAAATCCGTTTCATGGCTTCGGCAACAGCCTTTGGCGGCTCCACACTTGGATTTCCAAGACTGAAATCATAAACATTTTCTGCCCCGAACTCCTTTGCCATTTTCTTTCCTTCCTCAAACATTGCTCTTGTTACTGAGCTTCCCTCCACATACTTTACCATTTTTTTTGCAATCATTGTTCTCCTCCATTATGTTGATTTTTTCTCCCGCTTAAGACTGCCCCTATATCATACAGATGCGCTTACAGTCTTTGAAGATTTTTCTCCCGCCTAAGGAACTGTAAATAAATTAACTGAACAGGTTGCGTAGGATATTTTCCCGAGTACAAGGAAGAAAACGTAGCTGTACCGAGGTA
>CADBMP010000049.1 GCA_902795775.1 uncultured Lachnospiraceae bacterium
GGAAAAAGCAGACGGTTCAGACCGATGGATATGAAATCAGGTACAGCACAAGCCGGAAATTTTTATCTGCGAAAACAAAAAAGCTGTCTGTAAAAAACAAAAAGGCAACAGGAATAACCATAAAGAAACTGAAATCCAAAACAAAATATTATGTGCAGATCCGGACATATAAAAAGGTTTCTAAAAAGAAATACTATTCTGCATGGTCCGGGACAATGAGTGCAAAGGCATAATTGCAGATAAAAAAGGAGGAACATCAAAATGAAAGTATTTTCAGGAACAGGAAAACGCTTACAGGCGATAGGACTGGTGGCAGCCCTTACCGTAGGAACTATAGCAGCTCCGGCAGGGCGGATGGCGGGCATGCCGGAGATAGCCCTGGCAGCTTCAAAGAATGTGAAGTCACTTTCGCTCAGTGTATCAAAGGCTTCGCTTTCCGCGGGGGATACACTTACCTTAAAGGTGACGGTAAGTCCGGAATCGGTAAATGCAAAGTGGAGTTCATCGAAAAAGGCGGTTGCCACGGTTTCTGCAAAAGGTGTAGTAAAGGCGAAGAAAGCAGGAAGTACGCAGATTACTGTAAAAGCAGGGAAGAAGAAGGCAGTCTGCAAGGTGACGGTCAAGGCGGCTTCCGTGCCTGCGGCAAGCATGGAACCTGCAGCAAGTACCAGTCCGTTGCCTGACAGCACTCCGCAGGCCATAGATGCGAATGAAATGCTTGACAAGTGGACAGAGGGAGCAGCAGCGAAAAAGGAACTGGTTTCCTATATGGAGACAGTCACAAAGGAGGACAGTGCGGATTATATTCCCAAGGAGGATCGGATTGCCGTGTTTGATTTAGACGGGACCCTTTTCTGTGAGACGGATCCGAACTATTTTGATTATACGCTGCTCCGCTACCGGGTTTTGGATGATCCGGAGTATAAGGATAAGGCTTCGGATTTTGAAAAAGAGGTGGCATTAAAGATCGATGACCAGAATAAGAACGGGACTTCTTACTCCGGGCTGGAGGTTGATCATGGAAAGGCGGTCGCTTCTGCATTTCAGGGGATGACCTTAAAGGAATTTAATGACTATATCCAGAAGTTCAAGGAACAGGATATGCCAAGTTATACCGGGATGAAAAGAGGAGAGGGCTTTTATCAGCCAATGTTACAGATCGTAAATTATCTGAAAGCAAATGATTTTACGGTATACATTGTCAGCGGAACGGACCGGTTCATCGTCCGGGGCATTGCAGACGGTTCGCCTTTAGACCTTCCGAACAGGCAGATCATCGGTTCAGATGTATCTTTGGTGGCACCGGATCAGGGAGATACAGAGGGACTGAAGTATACCTATGATGACAATGATAAATTGGTCTTAGGCGGAGAATTTCTGATCAAAAACCTGAAGATGAATAAAGTTACTGTCATCATGCAGGAGATCGGACAAAAACCGGTACTCTCCTTTGGAAACAGCTCCGGTGATGCGAGCATGGCGGAGTTTGTGACGAGTGATAATCCTTATAAAAGCCTGGCGTTCATGCTCTGCTGTGATGACACGGAGAGAGAAAATGGAAATAGAAAGAAAGCAGATGAAATGAAATCCATGTGCCAGGAATTTGGCTGGGTTCCGGTCTCCATGAAGGACGACTGGAAGACCATCTACGGGGATGGTGTGGAGCGATTTGACCTTAGTGGTTCATGGCAGGATGAGGTGAGCCAGAGAGCGGGTATGGATGTGACAAAGAACAGTGATGGAAGCTATGATATCATGGTACACTGGGGAGCCAGTGCATGGGAAAGTGCTATCTGGGAAATCCATGGAACCTATGATGCAGCCACGGGGACACTTTCCTATGAGGATGGGAGATATTATATCCATACGACAGATGACAATGGCGTGGAGACGATTTCCGGTGAAGAGACGACAAAGGGTTCTTTTGTCCGGGAAGGCGGAAAGCTCCGCTGGAAGGATTCAAAAAACAGTGAGGATGGATTGTTTGTAAAGGAGTAGGAGCGGGATTCTTGCCCGGGCGGAAGCAGGGAAAGGAGTTTATTATGAGTTCAGCAGTAAAAAAAGTTAGTGCGATTATTTTGTCGGTGTTTATGGCAGTATCGTTTGGAGCGAGTGCATTTGCAGCGGATTTTAAGTACACACATGATCCGATGGAGGATGACCGTGCCAGAAACGACATCATTGTCAATTCCGAAGCTGTATATGGTTATTCGCCCAATCCGGAATCGGAGAGGCTTGGTGAATTTGCAAAATACGACTGGAGTGACGAGAGCCTGGTGGCATCTTCCCAAAAAGAGAGAGAAGACTACCATACGAGGGTGGAGTCCGAGTTGTTAAAGCTGCTAGGAAAAGGGAAAAAGAACGGCGACTCTGTCGAAAAAATCGCCCGCACCCTATCAGAGAGACGCAACAAGATAAGACTTGAGGAGGCCGAGGACGCAGGCTCACTTGAGGAGACCAAACAGAGTAATCTGGGAAAATACGGTAATGAAAACGGTCCCACCCCGGAATATCTTTATGAAAAATACGGTTCCTGGGAGACGGTGGCAGCCAAGGCTTTTTCAACAAATGTGGGAATGGATGTATGTCTTGGACTATATGACAAGTACTATGATACCTATGGCTTGACGGACGATTTGTTTGCTATAACAGCAAATACTGTTTCCCTTAAGAAAAAGTCGGTAAGCGTAAAGGCTAAGAAGCTTCGCTCATCAGATAAGGTGTTTAAGATAACGGTAAAAAATGCAGTCGGGAAGACCAGCTTTAAGGCGACTGGTAAAACCGCTAAAAAGTTCCTTTCTGTTCATTCAAATGGCAAAGTCACCGTGAAAAAGGGAACGCCCGCCGGAACATATAAAGTCAAGGTCACAGCCCAGGGCAACAAATACTATAAGAAAAAGACCGTGACCTTCAAGGTATTTGTGAAATAACATCATACACAAATATTTAGCAAGAAAGCTTCTTAGCCTGACGCTGTCAGGTTTTCTGAACAGAGAAAGCAATATTATACTCAGAAACGAAATAAAGTTCCTTTCTGAGTATAATTACAGGAAGGAGAAAGGTATGAAAAATTGTACATGAAGCAGAAGGTCTTTTCATGGAAGGAGCATTTTACGGTAAAGAACGATGTGGAAGAGGACTGTTATACTGTGGAAGGAGATGCCGTCGTGGTCGGTGGGAAGAAATTACATATCAAGGATATGACAGGAAACGAGGTTGCCATGATCCAGCAGAAGCTCCTGTCGTTCAAACCGAAGTTTTTTGTATTCATTCGGGGAGAGCAGGTGGCAGAAATCGTGAAAAAGTTCTCTTTGCTTAAACCGAAGTATGTGATATCCGGACCAGACTGGGAGGTGAAGGGGAGCATCTTTGAGCATGATTATACCATTACGGATCAGGACGGAGAGGTCGTCAGTCTTCACAAGGCATGGCTTTCATGGGGAGACAGCTATGAGCTTTCCATCGCTGACAGGGTGGATGAAAAGATGGCACTTGCCGTGGTGATGGCAATCGACTGTGTTTTAGAGGCACAGGCAGAAAATGCGGCTGCAGCAGATGATATATAGGAAGTAAATAAGAAAAAACGCTCGGCAGTATGCAGACAGCAGATATTTCTGCTAATGAGTATAAAATAATAGACAGATGAAAAGGAGAAACATAATGAAATTTTTTTCAGGAAAAGCCAGACGGTTACAGGCGGCAGGACTGGCGGCAGTTCTTACCGTAGGAACTATGGCTGCTCCGGCAGGACGGATGACAGCCGTGCAGGAGACTACTCTGGCAGCTTCAAAGAAAATAGAGCTTAGTAAGAGTACATTAACTTTAAAAGCCGGAACATCAAAGAAAATCCGGTTAAAGAATGTCAATAAGAAAAAGCGGACAAAGATCAAGTGGATGACTTCGGACAAAAAGATCATATCCATAACGGTAAATAAGAAAAAACGTTCGGCAGTAACTGTGAAAGCAAAGAAGAAAGGGACGGCAACGGTCACGGCACAGCTTTCCGGTAAAAAATATAAATGCAAAGTAACGGTGAAAAGTGCTGACAGGACACCCGCACCGACACCGCAGATCATTTATGTGGAGGTGACACCTGCACCGGAAGCAACGGCTGCGCCTGTAGATACCCCGGCTCTTGCACCACAGGGAAATCTTACCTTTCAGAGTGATGTGAACGCAGAGATGTTAAATGCGTCTTATTGGGCAGAGCTTAGTGAGAATCCGGATGAGGTCATGGTAAGCAGTAAGGAGATAGAAGAGGTCAACCAGGATATTCTGGCGAAGAGTGAGACACATACAAATGATCTTTTGAATATCAGTGAGACATTTCCTGCTACTGCAAAAAAAGAGGAACTTGCGGCAGCTCTAATCAGCGAGGTCAAGGAAGGCAGGTCGAATGGAAAGACGTTATATCTGGATGGTGTAGAGGTTGAGGATAAAGATGCCTTTTTTGAGCCGATGTATAACAATATCCTGAATGCAGAAACAGAGGAGCAGGAAAAGGTAAAATATGCCCTGTGCACAAAATCTGTGGAAATAAAAATGGCTCCGGTAGACGGTCTTGTGGGATTCAGTGCCAAAGACACGGATGATGAGTTTGTTGATTCGAGGTTAAATGTGAACGAGCCCTTCATCGTGGAGGCTGTGACAGCGGACGGTGCGTATTACTGGGGAAGGACGGTGAACTGCTCCGGATGGGTAAGGGCAGACCATATGGCAGTCTGCGGCTCAAAGGATGAATGGAAATCCATGTGGACCGGAAAGGGAGAGGACATCCTTGTGGTGACGACGGATCAGCTCACGATGGCTCCCTCCGCATACAGTAAGGAGCTGTCAAGGATTGAACTGCATCTGGGAACGGTGCTTCCTCTGGTGCCAAAAA
>CADBMP010000050.1 GCA_902795775.1 uncultured Lachnospiraceae bacterium
ATCAACCATATCAGCATCCAAAGACACAACAATACGACTGCCATACGGCATTTCCTTTTCCTTTCCATACCAGCTCCTCCTTTCCATCAGCTGCTGTCAAATACAGCTCGTAATCAATTTTTTCTTAACCGAAATTCTGTCACGCTGCACGCCGGAAGCGTCACGCGAATTCCGTTTCCCCTCCTTTCATATCCGTTAAATTTTTCCTCTTTCACCGTTTCCGGTGCCTCAAAGGTATTATGCGCATTCATTTTCCCGGTCACGATATTTGCCTCAAGCACCTCAAAGACCTCACCGCCAGCAATCACGATATCAAGCTCTTTCTCCTCGTTTACAGAAAGATGATTTAAGGTCACTGTAATCACACCCTCTGCGTCCATAGAACATGCTTCTGTAATCTCTGGAACTTTCCACCCGCCTTGACCCACTTCATTGACGCCGGAAAGGGAACTTTCCAAAAGATTGGCTCCCTGATGATGGCGGTACATATGAAATACATGATAGGTTGGTGTTTTGATCATCTTATTTCCTTCCGTCAGAAGAACGGACTGCAATACATTTACCATCTGTGCCAGATTTGCCATCTTCACGCGGTCAGAGTGTTTATTAAAGATATTTAAGGTGATTCCTGCCACAAGCGCATCGCGGACCGTATTCTGCTGATATAAAAATCCCGGATTTGTCCCCGGCTCACAGTCGAACCAGCAGCCCCACTCATCCACGACCATGCCAATTTTCTTTTCCGGGTCGTACTGGTCCATAATCGCCCCATGCTTTGTCACCAGCTCATCCATAAAAAGTGCCTTATAAAGTGTCTGATACCATGTGGTTTCATCAAATTCTGCTGCCTGCCCCTTATTCTCCCAGCCACCCGGGAATACATAAAAATGAAGGGACATACCATCCATCCGTCCATGTTCCTGTAATGGTGTATTCTCATAAGCCGCATCTAATACTTCTTTTGTCCATTCGTATTTTTCTGCACCGGCATCACCTGCACCGGCTCCACAGCAGATTTTTAATATCGGATGTTCTTTATCGTACACGTGGACATATGTTTGATATCTGCGGTACAAATCCGCATAATAACCTGCGCGCATATTCCCGCCGCAGCCCCAGCTTTCATTACCCACGCCAAAATAATCCACCTGCCATGCCTTTTCGTGGCCATTCTGTTTTCTTAATTCTGCCATGGGAGAAACGCCCTCGAATGTCATATACTCTATCCACTCAGACATCTCCTGGACCGTACTGCTTCCCACATTTCCGTTGATATACGTCTTGCAGCCAAGCTGTCTGCAGAGCTCAAAAAATTCATGTGTACCAAAGCTGTTATCTTCCACCACGCCTCCCCAGTGCGTATTTACCATGCGCTTTCTTTTTTCCTTCGGGCCAATGCCGTCTTTCCAATGGTATTCGTCCGCAAAACAGCCGCCCGGCCAGCGGAGTACGGGAATTTTTATCTCCTTTAATGCCTCCACCACATCTGTCCGCATCCCGTTCACATTTGGAATGTCCGAATTTTCCCCCACAAAAATCCCCTCATAGATGCATCTGCCTAAATGCTCTGAAAAATGTCCGTAAATTTCCGGTTGTATCCTGCTTTTCTTTATCTGGTCATCAATTACTAATCTTGCCATTTTCCTTCTCCTCCCATGCTCTTCACGATTCATAAAACCCTGTTCTTCTATTATAATTTGAAATATCTGTTTTGTCTACTTTTTGCGTCCCTTTGCATGATAAGAAAAAGAGAGCATTAAAAATGCTCTCTAAACGAATCAAATTCCTCACACCTTACACTTCAAACACATCTTGTCAATCAGCAGGTGCTTAATACTTACGCTTACGGGCAGCCTCGGATTTCTTCTTACGACGAACACTTGGCTTTTCGTAATGCTCTCTTTTACGAATTTCCTGCTGGATACCAGCTTTTGCACAGTTTCTTTTGAAACGGCGTAAAGCGTTATCCAATGTCTCGTTTTCTTTAACTGTAACACATGACATAGACTCACCTAACCTCCCCTCAGTTGTAGATTATGCTTCAATACACAACTGTATAGGGTAATATTTTACCATGAGAACCTTTTTGCTCTCATACGCACAATAGTAATTATAACACATTTTTAGAAAAAATCAAGTGTTTTTTTGTTAAAAAGAGGCAGAAAAACTATATGAAACAGGGCTTTTCACTTCCTTCTGTCCATCCTTTGAAACCAAATCAATCCGGAAATAATATTTTTTCCCTTTTTTCAATTTTTTGCCATTTACCTTTGTCACCTTCAGACTGTTTCCTGTCACAGATTTCAGTTTTTTGAACCCGGACTGTTCATTCGTGGAAGCATAGACCACATAATTCTTTGTACCGTTTACCGGATTCCAGCTCAGCGTCAGTGCTTTTTTTGATTTCTTTGCAGAAGCTTTCACCATGACTCCCATGTATTTAAAAGAAGACCATCCGGAGAACATTTCAGTGGCACCGTATTTTATATAAGTTCTTACATGATATTTATAAAAATTCCCATTCAGTAGATATCTCTCTATTACAGGATTCATGCTTGTTGTCTTTTCTGTT
Organism: uncultured Lachnospiraceae bacterium; assembly: GCA_902795775.1. Lineage (GTDB taxonomy): Bacteria > Bacillota > Clostridia > Lachnospirales > Lachnospiraceae > Butyribacter. Next base: position 2,573 of record CADBMP010000050.1, read on the forward strand.
TTTTTCACCACGCCATTCATATCCTGGAATTCCAGCTCATATCCGTCAGACTCTGCGTTTCCATATACAAAAAAGGTATACGCATCTTCTTTGATGGACTGGCTGGAAATGCCAAACTCATTGTCTTCCGGAGTTTTCAGGTCATCACCATTTATATCCCTTGTCTTTACAGTACAGGTCTTAAATAACCCTTCCGAAATAAAACCTGCTGCAGACCTTCTGGCAGCAAATACATTGAATTCATAATTTGTATTCGGCATCAGACCTGTCACTTTGATAAACGCAGAATCACTTTCCGCGATTTTCTCCGTGCCCATCCTGACCACATAATAATTGGCATCATCTGCACCTGCAGCCATCAGCGTCACGCTCTTTGCTGTGGCATCTGCCTGGGATACGCTGTACTTATTTGTATTCGGGGCAGTCGTTACCTCAATCGGATCAGAAGCAGACGCAACCATATTCCCACCATTGTATGCGATTACCCTGAGAATATAAGTCTTTCCCGGTGATAAATTATTTACTACCGTTTCAGAACTGTAAGAATCGCCATTTTTTGTCTCTCCTGTTACACTTTCCGTCAAAATGTAGTGATAAAGGAAAGCACCCGGTACCTCCTGACATTTGATACGAATATGATCCCCTGCTCCCTCTGTCTGTACAACACCTGTCACCTGCTCCGCACTCGCATCTGCGTTGAATACAAAGCTAAATACAAATGCTATCATCATTAGTCCTAAACTTTTTGCCCATTTTTTCATAAAATTTCTCCTCGTATAATAAAATTAAAAAAAAAAAAA
>CADBMP010000051.1 GCA_902795775.1 uncultured Lachnospiraceae bacterium
AAAAAAAGTCTTCGCACACTTTCCTCTTTCACCAAGCCCCTTCTTCTCCCACACCACACTATCCCTACGGAGATACATGGAAAAATCCAACATAAATATAGGAAATAAAATCATAACCGACAAGCAGGCAGTCAGACAATATTATCAAAAAAGAGACTGTATGATGCCACCGGTACTTATTACCTTGGCTATTAAAATTCGACTTTTTTACTTGTCTAAATCTCATTCTACTGCGTTGTTCTCATTCGGCATAGGGTCTACTATGCTTCAATCGAACGCCTTGTAGAATAAAATTTATACTGTATAAAAATAATTCGAATTTTAGCAGCCGAGGTAATAGCTTGAAACAGTGCTTTTCTGTTTCAAGCTTATGTACCGATTTTTTTCATTTATCCCTTTACTGCTCCACTCGTCACTCCTGCCACATAATACTTCTGCATAATCACAAAGAGAATGGAGATAGGAATGGAAACGATAAACCCGCCTGCACAGAATACTGTAAAATACTGGTTCACAAGAGATCTGTCAAGCATGTTGTAAAGTCCCAGTGCCACCGTCAAGTCCTTTGACACACCGGAATTTAACATCAGCTTTGCAAACACGAAATCTCCCCATGGTACCAGGAAAGAACAGATGACCTGATACACAATGATCGGTTTACAGACCGGAATAATCACCTTCATAAAAATGGCCAGCTCTGACGCTCCCTCAATCTTCGCTGCTTCACGAAGCGATACCGGAATCGTGTCCATAAAACCCTTCACAATCAAATATCCAAGCCCGGATCCTGCGGAATACACAATAATCATTCCCAGATGACTGTTCGTAAGTCCTAACGACTTCAAAACGAAATAGATAGCAATCATGGAAAGGACACCAGGAAACATATTTAAGATTAAGGAGAAACTCATTAATGATTCCCTTCCCTTGAACCTGCAGCAGCTAAATGCATAGCTTACCATCAAAACGAAAATCGTAGAGATGATACAGGTAAAAATTGCTATAATCAGTGTATTTTTAAACCATGTTGCATACTGCACCACAGAATCCGGTTTCGTTAAAAGTTTCACGAAATTATTGATTGACCAGCTTTGCGGAAAAAAATGCTTTTTATTCACACCCGTATCCGCACTAAACGAGGTCACAACCAGCCAGAGGATTGGAATCAGCCACACCACTGATAAAAACGCCAAGACAACATGTTGAAACGCCACGCTGCATTTTTTCCTGAATTTTACGCTCTCACTCATTATTGGTAATCCTCCTCTCTGCCTCCACCTATCATTCTTGTAAATGAAAGGATGGTAAATACTGCACAAATAATGAATACAATGATACCAATGACGGATGCCATCTTATAATTTGAATATTCATTTGTCAAACGGAACAGCCATGTCACAAGGAGGTCAACCTCTTTACCATGTGCATTCGCCATTGCCTGGTCCGGTGTTACATAAGAGTTATTCGTCAAAAGATAGATAACATTGAAGTTATTGATATTCTTTACAAAGTCCGTAATCAATGCCGGACCCTGAATGAACAGGATATATGGCATCATAATCTTTGTAAACACCTGGAACTTTGTTGCACCATCAAGTCTTGCACTCTCCACCTGATCCACCGGTATGTTCATCAGAACTCCGGTCGCAATAAGCATCTGATACGGCACACCCACCCAGATATTGATTACAATAATCATGAATTTTGTCCAATGTTCCTCTGATAAAAACGGAATATAATTCAGGCTCTTTCCAACCAGCCCGATATCTTTCAAAAATCCGGTAAAACCGATGTTATTGCAGATTGCATTCACAATTCCGTCATCTGCAAAAAAGTACCTGACTAACAAAAGTGTCACAAACTGCGGTACTGCAATGGAAACCACGAACAGGGTTCTCCAGAGTTTCTTCACCTTCGTCGTTTCCTTGTTTATGAGCATTGCCAAAAGGATTCCGCCAATGAACGTTGTAACAGTAGCAAGCACCGCCCATAACAGCGTCCAGCCCAAAATCTTCCGGAACGCATAGCTAAAGGATACCGTAATTGAATTTGCAAACAAGTTTCCAAAGTTACTAAAGCCTACCCATGTAAATAACTGGTTCGGCGGCATGTGGTTCTGGTCATAATTGGTAAATGCAATCGCAACCAGTACCAGAATTGGAATGATGTTCATTAGAATCACACCAAGCGTTGGCAGCGCAAGCATGGTAATATGAAACTTCTTTCCAAGCATATCCTTCACATCTTCCCCAAAGGTATTGATATGATTTCCCGGAATATCCTGATTCTGATGCCTGAGCTGTAACCGGTACACTGTCTTTATGTTTGCAATCCAGAACAGGATAAAGCAGAAGATCAAAAACAGTGCAATCATAGAATGTAATAAAATCGTAAATGAGTTATCGTAGTCATTAACCGTTGTCTGAAGCGTCAACGGGTCTAACTCCTGTTTAAATTCTACCGTACCAAGTGTCCCGAACTTCGCTAAGTTTGGTGCGGCATAGACCACACACATAACAATAAACGCAATTTCCACAAGAGTTGCCAACAATCCTTTAATGAGCTGCTTATGTCCGGTATATCCGGCTCCCATGAATATCATGGAGAGTTTGACATAAACATCACCCTTTGTGATGGCAGTCCCCAATTCTTTAAAATAGTTCACAAACCCTCGAAAGATTCCTTGTTTTTCTTTCTTGTTCATAAACAACTCCCTCCATCCAAATTTTCTGCTTCACCTTATTTTTCCAAATCTTTTTTTAGAATAATAATGAAATTACCCACCATAAACCATATTTTTTTAACAAAAGGGACAGTAGTGATTTACTGCCACTGTCCCCATTCAGTTGTTATGACTTGTTTTCTTGTAACTCCTTAAATCTTTCCATGTCTTTCACGTTTTCCAGACATGATCTTTATTTAACAGGTGCAGTCATTCCTTCCACCGCATTATCAAGAAGCTTCTGAAGGTCTGTACCCTTTGGATTTCCGGAAATCAAAGTCTTTCCTAACGTGTTCGCCGGATCCCAGTAATTTGCACCGACACGCTGTGGAACCGCATAAGCTGCCTGTTTTGCAAGTGCTGCAATAGCTGGTGTCTTCTTTACTTCTTCGGAATTTGCTGCCTCTATATTTGCAGGTCCGATTCCCTTTGCCTCAAAGGCTGCTATCTGATTATCCGCATTTGTATAGAACTCAGAGAAGATCATTGCCCAGCCTACGAATTTGGAATAAGGATTTACGCCCATCATCTTGAATCCTGCGAAGGAAGACATCTGCTTCTGTTCTCCGCCACAAGTGAATGTAGGAAGTTTTGTTGCTGCATAGTTCTCTTTCATGGTCTTTTCCAGTGCATCTGCATTCCAGACACCGGATACAACTGCTGCAAATGTGCCATCCTTTACACCAGCAGGAATATCTGCATCTTCCTTTACATCCACAAATACCCCACTCTTTCCTAAATCAATGATTGCCTGTGCTACATCTGTGCCGCCTGCCTGATTCCATGTACATGAATTTGTCACACCATCCTCATTCAAATCCACATTTAAGCCTGCGCCCTTAAAGAAGGAATACAGGTACCATGCATTGGAAACCATCATGCCGATTTTCTTTTTCTTCTCCTTTGCGACTGCAATCATCTGATCCAGTGACTCTACATCGCTCTCAGAAAAGATGGATTTATCATAATACATAAAGTAGCCGTTATCTGCTGTTCTTGGATAAGCATAAAGCTTTCCATTGATTGTGGCTGCTTCCACAGAACCCGGAAGGTTCTCTCCCTTAACATCATACGTATAGGTATTTGCAATTTCCTGAAGCGCGCCGCCGTTCACCAGCTCTAAAATCTGGTCATCTGCAAAGGAATATACATCCGGGGCTGCCTCCACATCTGCAAGCACACCGTCCTTTGCATCTGCTTCTGACTTTGCACCGAGCGTAATGTCAAATGTTACATCCGGATACTTTGCTTTAAAGCTGTCTATCAGTCCCTGCGCAAACTCCTGATCCTGCTCAGATACCCATACATTCAGCTTTACTGTTTCTGTGGTCGCTTTGATCAGGTTCTGTACCGGATCTTCTGCTTTCTGCTCACTGGAGCCTGAAGAAGCCACAGATGAACTTGAAGCGCTTCCTGCTGATGAACCGCCTGCGCTGCTTCCGCCACCGTTTGAATCAGCACCTCCACAGCCTGTCAGTGATACTGTACTTACCATAAGTGCTGCTGCCATTGTAACTGCAAGTTTCTTTGTTGCTTTTCTCATAATGAGTCCCTCCTTAATAAATAAAAACCATTTGCAATATTTATAATAACACATTCCGAACTCCGGGGCTGCGTGTTTTTTGTTATTTGCGCAACCGGTTGTTCTTTAGTAATACTATATCACGTAGCATTTCCTTTGTCAACACATTTTTGCTAAATTTTTTTAATTTTTTTCATCTTTTTTGACACTTTTCACAAAACATTTTAACATTCTCTGCAAGCATGCCAAAATCTGTAAAAATCCACTTACAAAAATACCCTTTTTTCCGTCACACTTAACAGTCAGCCAGATTTCCTCACGCCCCAGGCTTCACATTCCGGGTTTTACATTCCGGGTTTTCACACTCCGGGCTTCACGCTTCGTCTTCACAGTCTCCGGATTAACGTTCCCTTCGGCAGAAGCTTCCCTTTTTCAAAACCATTGGAAAAGAGCACTTCTCCTTCCTCTCCCACAGAAACCGCCTCCTTTTCCCCGTTCAAAAGAATCTGAATCCGGTTCCCTGCATCATCTAACTTTATGTACTCTGCGCATCTCTTTTCCGGAATTTCCTCCGGAAAATGAAAGTAAAGGCTGCGGAACGTATTTTCATTCCTTCTTAAACGAATCAATGTTTTTACCTTTTCCGTGATTCTTAACGAACGTTCCGAATCCAGTGCATCCCATGGCATACACCTTCTGCAGTCCGGGTCATGCCCGCCTTCCATGCCAATTTCTGTGCCATAAAAGATGCACACGCTTCCCGGCATGGTAAAAAGTGCCGCCAGCTCCTGAATAAATACATCCTCCTCCCCATCCACACGGGTCAGAAGTCTGTCCGTATCGTGAGAATCCAGAAGATTAAAGAGAACGTTATTGTTCTGCTGCTGGTACATGGTGTAGCAGGCATTGATGCGCCATGCAAAATCTTTTTTCGTCAGGCTCTTATCTATGAAAAAGTCATTGATGCCGCTGGTCAGGGGATAATTCATGACCGCATCATACTCATCCCCTAAAAGCCACTGGCTTGCATCATGCCAGATTTCACCCAGAAGATAAAAGTCCGCTTTCTTCGCTTTTAATGTTTTATGCAGCCTTTTTAACAAAAGGTGCGAAACCTCATTTCCCACATCAAAACGAATTCCATCAATGTCGTACCGGTCAATCCAGCCGGTACAGATTTTTTCTATATAATTGATTACTTCCTCATTATTTGTATTCAGTTTCGGCATTCCGGCATGAAAAGCAAAGGAATAGAACTTTCCGTCTCTGGTGTCCCTGTCCATCCGCACCGGCCAGTCATTCACCATGAACCAGTGGAAATACTTTGATTCCGGTCCCTTTTCCAGTACATCGAGCCATGGGGCGAACCTCCCGCCACTATGGTTGAACACACCATCCATCATAACACGTATGCCGTTCTCATGCGCCGTCTTTACAAGCGTTCTCATCTCCTCCTCCGTGCCAAAGGACGGGTCGATACACTCATAATCGGTGGTATCATATTTATGGTTCGACTCTGCTTTACAGATTGGAGTCAGGTAAATTCCTGTGATTCCAAGCCCTCTTAAATATAGAAGCTTTTCTGTAATCCCGGAAAGATTGCCGCCATAGCGTTCTTCGTTTTTCACTTTTCCTTTTCCCCATGGAAGAATACCATCCTCTGGCGCACTGTCTGCCCCCCTGCAGAAACGGTCCGGGAAAATCTGGTACCAGACCGTATCATTTACCCAGTCCGGGGTTCGGTTCACATCTGCCGGATTCATCCAGGGAACAATAAAATACTGAAGCATTTTTCCCGGCAGCTCCATCTGCTCCTTCGTCAGAAATCCATCTTCAAAAAAATACCAGACTTCTTTTCCCGCATGAAGCTCAAAATAATATTTGCACCGTTTATATTCCGGTTTTACCGTTGTAGTCCACCAGATATGATTTTTCAGCTCCTTTTTAAACACGATTTCTTCCCTGGTTCCGTCCCAGCGTTCGGCACCTCCTGCAATTCCGGCTGCATATGGATCCCCATGAACCAGAAATACTCTTTTAACATCTTTTCCTGTACGAAGGTTGATGATCAGCTCATCTTCATTCAAAGGATAGCTCATCTGCTCTGATGTCCTGTGATAAACTGCAGCAAAATCCATGTGATTTTCTCCTCCATTTTTCCTCAATGCTTATTTACCATTCCACAAATATGCATACCACCTAAAAAGCCATCATTTCTCTTTTTTTCTTTCTGCACGCCCGTATATTCTTGTCAGTTTGTTGATCTGTCTGGCAAGTTTCCCGGAGAATACTTCACGCTTAAACCGGAAATCCCAGTTATCCCCGGTGGTCGCAGGTGTATTGATCCTTGCTTTATTATCAAGGAACAGATAATCTGCCATTGGGATGATACAAAAATCAGATACGGAGCCAAACGCAAGCCTTATAAGCATCTGGGCAAGTTTTTTATCACTGCACATCTCCGAAGCCCCAAAGTATGCGCGGACCGCATTTTTATCTTCCTTTGCCATTCCCTTTAGATATCCCATCAGCGTTTCATTGTCATGTGTACCCGTATAGACAACGGAATTATTATTGTAAAAGTGAGGAAGATACTCATTCACTCCGCCGTCTGTTGCAGTACGGCTGTCAAAGGCAAACTGTAATACCTTCATATTTGGGAATCCGGTATCGCGCACCAGCTGTCTGACGGAATCCGTCATATATCCCAAATCCTCTGCGATAATCGGCATTTTTCCAAGCTTTTCTTCCAATGCTGTAAAAAGCTCCAGGCCCGGTCCCGTTTTCCACTCCCCGACTGCTGCCGTATTGCTGTCCGCCGGAATGGAATAATACGCATCAAAGCCCCGGAAATGGTCAATCCTTACCACATCATACAGCTCTAAGCATTTTTCAAACCTTTTGATCCACCAGTCATATCCTGTTTTCTTATGATACTCCCAGGCATACAGCGGATTGCCCCAGAGCTGCCCGTCCTTTGCAAAGCTGTCCGGCGGACAGCCTGCCACAGCCGTCATCTTCCCGTCCCTGTCTGTCTGGAATGCCTCCGGACAGCTCCAGATGTCCGCGCCGTCCGGAGAAACATAAATGGGGATATCTCCGATGATCTTCACACCTTTTTCATTTGCATAAGTCTTTAGTTTTTTCCACTGGCTGAAAAACTCATATTGTATGTAATAATAAAGCTTCACTCTTTTTTCATGTTTTTCCAAAAATTCTCTCAGGGTACGTTCTTCCCTCTTTCTGTAAGCATCCTCCCATTCTTCCAGAGGCTTTCCGCCAAAGTTTTCCTTTAATGTCATGAAAAGTGCGTAATCCCTGACCCAGAAGTCGTTTTCCCTCATAAACCGGTCATATTCCAGTTTTTCTCTTCCGGTTTCAAAAAAACGGTCTGCCGCTTTTTCCAAAAGGAAAATCCGGTTTTTATATAGCTTTTCATAATCAATCTTTACGAAACTTTTTCCAAAATCACAACGTTCACACTCGCTTTTTGTCAAAAGTCCCTGCTCCACCAAAAGCTCCAAACTGATAAAATAAGGATTTCCTGCAAAGGTGGAAAAGGACTGGTACGGAGAATCTCCAAAACCTGTTGGTCCTAAAGGCAAAATCTGCCAGTATTTCTGACCGGCTTCTGCCACAAAATCCACAAACCGGTATGCCTCTTTTGAAAAACAACCAATTCCATACTTTCCCGGAAGTGAAAACACCGGCATTAAAATTCCGCTCCCTCTCATTAACGTACCTCCTGCTGTTTCATAATTTTTCATGCTATTTGAACCTATGCCATAAAAGCTTTTATCATTCTCTTTTTGGGCTGCATCTTACACATACATGCAAAAGCAGTTAATTCTTATCGTTGGTTTATACAAAGTCTTTGCTTCATTTCACACATGCATATAACATGCAGCCCGCATGATTCTGCCCCCTGCATGTTCCGGCAGATGAACCGCGAATATTTCGCAAACTTTTTTTCGTGTTTTTTCGTTTCTTGTTTGTAATAATACATCTGGTTTTTTATTTTGTCAATAGCATTTTGTAATTTTATCAATATTTTTTTCGTTTTTTTTCGTAAAACACCTTGTCTAATTTCTTCTTTTCCTGTATAATGCAAAATAGATGATTTATAACGATATATTTATAAGACCGTACTATTTCCTGTTCAAACCGAGCAGCAAACCTTGCAGAAAAGGTAATTATTCTATAATAAGGGTGGGATGGATTATGACGACGATTACAGATATTGCAAAAAAGCTTGGCATCTCTGCCGGAACAGTTTCTAAGGGATTGAACGGAGCAAAGGACATCAGCGAACCGCTCCGCCAGACTATTTTAGAAACCGCAGTAGAAATGGGGTATGCGAAAAAAAAGACCTCAAAAAAAGAGCAGAAAAAACTCTGCATCCTGATTGAAAATATGGATTATTATATGAAAGATGATTTTGGATATGACATCATCTTAGGCTTTAAACAGGCTGCTTTTAAGGAAAGCTTTGATGCGGAGGTCATTCCTACAAGCCACGAATTCCAGAGAAATCATCCATATGATGCTTTCCTTCTGAATCAGAACTGCAGCGGCGCATTTATCTGCGGCTTTGCCTTTGATGACCCCTGGATGGAGGATTTAAAGGCAACAAATGTGCCTACTGTTATTTTAGATAACTTTATTAAGGAAAATCCGACTGTCGGCTCCGTCGGCTCAGACAGTGATGAGGGCATCGGTCTTGCCATCAGGCATCTGACTGCTCTTGGACATAAAAAAATCGCATTCTTAAACGGCTCAAAGGGCTCTGCCATCTCAGAAATGCGCTTAGAAGCTTATGAAAAAAATATGCGCCTGCAGGGATTAGAACCAGACCCGGAGCTTTTGGCTTACGGCCACTTTGTTTCCGCAGGCGTGGAAGAACACGTACAAAAGTTTTTAGCACATGGCGCAACTGCCATTCTGTGTGGAAATGATTTGATTGCTTATGGCGTCATGGCAGAATGCAAAAGGCTCGGCAGGTCCGTCCCGGAGGATATCAGTGTCATTGGTTATGATGACCTGCCTTCCTCAGCGCACTCCAACCCGCCGCTTACCTCTGTAAAACAGGATCGCAGCAAGCTCGGAAAATGCAGCTATTACGTCCTGTACGCCCTGATCAACGAGGTGGCACTCAGCCGGAACCTGCTGCGTACCACGCTGACCATCCGCGAATCCACGCACAGGCTTATTCCCGCAGCACCTGATAATCAAGCTCAGAGGTAAAATTTTTTTCAATCCCCTCTGTAATATATAACGCCCCGTTTTCCTCCTGTAAGATCATGTCAAAGGCATCCTTTCTTTCTTTCCAAAAGGAAACCGCCTGCTCTTTCCCCATGATGAACAGGGAAGTGGAAAGCCCGTCTGCCAAAGTCCCGTCCGCACTGATGATGGTCACGCTGATAAGCCCGGATTCTGCCGGATATCCGGTCTTTGGATTTAAGATATGATGATATGTTTTTCCATCTTCTTCAAAATACCGCTCATAGCCCCCGGAGGTAATGACCGCTTTTCCAGAAGTTTCCAGTGCGCCAATGTACGCCTCTGCAGAATCCGTATCCGGATTCTGCACACCAACCCGCCACAGGCTGCCATCCGGCTTTTTCCCACAGGTCTGCACATTCCCGCCCAGAGATACAATGCCGGATGTCACGCCGCATTCTTTAAAAATCTGCATCACCCTTGCAGACGTATATCCCTTTGCGATTCCGCCAAAGTCAATCTGCACGTCCTCCGGCAGCGTCACCAGCCTGGTCTTTTTATCATACAAAATCTTAGATGCATCCACATGCTCCAACAGCTCTTTAAGCCTCTGTTCTTTTGGCACTTTATATTTTTCATCTGTAAAGCCCCACTCTTTCATCAGCGGGAAAATGGTGATGTCAAACAGACCTCCTGTATCTTCATACATCTTTATGGAAGCTTCTAAAAGTGCTGCAGTATCCCCGGATAAGATTTCACTTCCATTTTCATTGACCAGATATACTTCCCCTTCTTCGCTTGAAACGCTTAACAGGGCATCTAACCGTTTGATTTCCTCTTCCGCCTTCTTTATGGCTTCTTCCCCATGCTCCCCGTAAGCAGTCAGCGTCATATACGTATCCATTGCAAGGATCTGCTTTTCATGCTTTGTCTCCTCTGATGCGCTCTCCTGTCCTGCCTGCCCGTCCTGAAACGCAGATTTTTCCCCGGACAAAGAGCTGTCCTGCACTGCACACCCGCAAAAGAAACAAGCCAAAAAAAGGAAAAATGTAATTTTTATTCCATGTTTCATTTTCTTCTCCCATGTCATGCCGAAATCTGTTATTTCAGCCATTTTTAAAGAGTTCTGCTTTCTGCCCTTTCAGCCGCATCATACCGAATCTGTTATTTTCAGTTCATAGTCCAGAAGCGTCTTTTCCTGTACTTCTTCCCCTTCTATCATTTCCAAAAGCGTCCTGCACGCCACCGATCCAAGTTGCTTCGGGTCATACTGGATGGCTGTAATATCCGTTTCCTGATTTGAAATGATCTGACTGTCGTAAAAAGAAGCAATCTTTATCTGTTCCGGAATCTTTATATGTTCCTCGCGAAGCCATAAAAGCGCATTATAACAAATCCGGTCATCCATGCAGACCAAGCATTCCACGTTCTTTTCCAAAGCCTCCGCCGCTGCTTTTCTAATGTCAGCTCTGTCCTCACAGTCCGTAAAATAAAAAACATTCTCCAAAGGAAGCCCTTTCACACCCTTTTCAAAGCCCTTTTTCCTGGTCCGGTTTACCACATGGGACATATCCCCGCAAATAAGCGCAATCCGTTTTACGCCTTTTTTTATGAGCAATGAAGTCAGCTCCTGACATGCCCTCACATGGTCATTATCAATCTGAATCACATCTTTTGCCTTTGTACTTCCTACCACCACGAACGGAATTCCGCTTTCCTTTAAAAAAGAAATTCCCGAATCCTTTACCAGTGTCCTTCCTAAAATGACACCATCTACCTTGCGGTGTTCCACCACACGTTTCAACTGCGAAATATCTCTGTGATGCATGAGTATATATATAATATCATATGCCTTTGGTGCTGCTTCCTTTGCGATTCCAATGGAACAGCGAAGAAAAAACGGTGCATCTGTAACCGTAGAATCATCCGGAACGGCAAAACACAGATTATAAGTTTTTGACTCCGCAAGCCCCTTTGCCAGCGGGCTTGGCTTATAATCATTTTCTTTAATATATTCAAGCACCCGCTGCCTTGTTCCTTCCCCGATTCTTCCCTTTCCGGAAATAGCGCGGGAAACAGTGGTCTTTGAAATGCCAAGCGCATCTGCCACATCCATAATCGTAATTCTATTTTTTTGAGATAATGTATCCAAAATCATCCTTCCCTTCTTTACAATTTTTGTGAAATGTGCTATACTTTGCGCAACCGGTTGTATATTCGGTTTTAAGGGATTTTTTATATTTTTAGATTAGCAAAAAAAAGGAAACTTGTCAACAAGTGAATAGGAAGAAGGAGATAACAGGAATGAAAATGAATGAAATTTTATTTGGTTCTGCTTATTATGATGAATATATGCCATATGACCGTATTGAAACAGATTTTCAGATGATGAAAGAGCTTGGGTTTAATGTCATCCGCATTGCAGAATCCACATGGAGCACATGGGAGCCTGCGGACGGTGTATTTGACTTTACACATCTGCACCGAATGCTGCATGCTGCAGAAGAATACGGCATCAAGGTCATCATTGGCACCCCGACTTATGCCATTCCCTCATGGCTTTACAAAAAGCATCCGGATATTCTGGCTGTGACCAAAAACGGACCAGAACTTTACGGACGCAGGCAGAACATCGACATAACCAACCCCCGCTTCCGGTTCTATGCGGAGCGCATCATCAGGAAGCTGATGGAGGAAGTAAAAGACCATCCGCAGGTCATTGGATTCCAACTGGATAACGAAACACGCTCCGGTGGCGGTGCATCCCCGGAAACGCAGGCACTTTTCCTTGAAACGCTTAAGGAAAAATACCCGGATATCCATGACTTCAATCTGGAATTCGGGCTAAATTACTGGAGCAACAGCATCAGCCGCTGGGAGGATTTCCCGGACGTGCGCGGCACCATCAACGGAAGCCTCTCTGCCGCTTATAAACGCTTTTTGCGGGAATGTATTACGGAATTTTTGACCTGGCAGGCAGATATTGTAAAAGAATACAAAACAGAAGACCAGTTCATCACGCATAATTTCGATTTTTCATGGTGCGGCCATTCCTTTGGCATCCACCCGGAGGTCAATCAAAAAGACGCTGCCCGCTGCATGGATATTGCAGGTGTGGATATTTACCATCCTACCCAGGATTTTCTGACCGGTGCGGCCATTGCTTTTGGCGGTGCCTTAGCGAGAGCTTTGAAAAAGGGAAATTATCTGGTACTTGAAACAGAAGCACAGGGACAAAAAGACTGGCTTCCTTACCCTGGACAGTTAAGGCTTCAGGCATACTCCCATCTGGCAAGCGGCGCAAACAGCGTCATGTACTGGCACTGGCATTCCATCCATAATTCTTTTGAATCTTACTGGAAAGGAATCTTAAGCCATGACCTGCTGCCAAACGAAACGTTTAGAGAACTCGCCGCATGGAGAAGGGAAATGCTGCCGATTGCGGATAAACTGAAAAATCTGCAAAAGGACTGCACCATCGGCATCCTCTGTGATACCGCAAGCCTTGTGGGATTAGAGGAATTTCCGGTCGATGAAAAGAATCCTCTGGAATATAACCGGATTTTACGAACCATGTTTGACAGCCTGTACGAAATGAACCTGGAAGCAGATCTTCTTTTTGCAGAAGATTCCTTTGAAAAATACCGCCTGCTCATTGTCCCGGCACTTTATTCCGCTTCTGAAAAGACATTGGAAAAGCTCAGGGACTATGTAAAGGGCGGCGGCCATCTCCTGCTTGGCTTTAAAAGCGGTTTTGCCGATGAGGAATTGAAAATCTACCATGATGCACAGCCACATCTTTTCACAGAATGTATTGGTGCCACTTATGACCAGTTCACAAGACCGGTAGACGTTACCATTACCTTAGATGGAAAGGAATATGCCGTATCGCACTGGATGGAACTCGTGCGCCCGTTTTCCCCTTCCGGAGAAGATGCCGCCACGCAAGAAAACATTGTTTCTGGCGAAACACTTACTACGGATAAGAAAGCAGCTGCAAAGAAAGATTGCTCCCCTTGTGAGGTATGGGCATATTATAATCACAAATACTGGAAGAAATACGCTGCCATCACACATCACGCCTACG
>CADBMP010000052.1 GCA_902795775.1 uncultured Lachnospiraceae bacterium
AAAATTCCGCTTAGCTTCCTCTCCGAACGGAAACGGCGGATGGCTGACCTCCATGCGGAATGCAGGTCTTCTGGACCTGGTGCATGAACAGGGCATTGAATGGCTGAATGTCTTTGCTGTGGACAATGTACTGCAAAGGATTGCCGACCCGCTTTTCTTAGGTGCCACCATAGAAGCAGGCTGTACGGTGGGTGCCAAGGTCGTCCGTAAAAATGACCCGGATGAAAAAGTGGGCGTCATGTGCTTAAAAAACGGCCACCCGTCCATTATGGAATATTACGAACTGACGCCTGAGCTTCGTGACACTCTGGATGATAACGGGGAATGCGCTTATAATTTTGGTGTCATCTTAAATTACCTGATGGAAGTGAAAAATGCAGAGCAGGTCATGAATCAGGCACTTCCGGTCCATGTGGTGGAAAAGAAAATTCCATATCTGGATAAAAACGGAATCCTTGTCAAGCCAGAAGAGCCAAACGGTTATAAATTTGAAACATTGATCTTAGACTTAATTGAACTGATGGACAAATGCCTTCCGTTTGAAGTGGAGCGTGAAAAGGAATTTGCACCTATCAAAAATAAGACCGGTGTGGACTCCGTAGAAAGCGCACGCGCACTGTTAGAAAAAAACGGTTACTCCCTTTAACCCGCAAGAAGGCAGGTTGTCTGCCTTCTATCCAGCCAAATGGACCTTTGGTACATTGCGGGGTGCAAAAAACGGGCGGGAATATGCTCCCGCCCGTTTTATCTGTTTTTATCATTTGTTTTTTATATTTCTTTCACTAATAAAGGTGACTTCTCCCATATTATTCCATCAATACGTTTTCGTCATAATATTCATCGGCAAGCATTTCCAAAAACAACTTATCTTCGGCTGGAAACTGCTTTTTTAACACCACCTGCATATGCGCAATCAGAATCAGGTCATTTTCGGACGGCGATACAGAGGAGTCTTTCCACCCCTCCAACATTTCCCCTGTAATGTTTTCTTTCATCCATGCCTTGATTTCACTGATTTTTTCTTCTTCCGCCGGAATCAGCTCTTTTATTTTCCCCGCTTTCACAAAAGAAAGGAAACCGGAAATCACAAATCCGGCAAATAAAACAGAGATCACACAAAAAATAAACATACTGTATGAAATTGGTATCACTTCTAATTTTGTCAAAAGCAGATATATTCCTCCCAGAACTCCAAATACAATAAATGTGATGCCTGAAACCTTCAAATCTGCATACTGTTCTGTTTTTTTTACATATTCCTTTTTATCTGTATGAAGAAGCTCTGAAGAATCCTCTTCTACTTCTTCCGAAAATAACGTATCCTTCTTTTCTATTTCCGCTTCTTCTTCCAAAGAAACATTCGTTTCCACTTTCTCCTGCACCACGAAAGAATCATCATCTTCTGCCTGTTCCACAACCTCCCCGGCGTCTTCCTTTTCCCTCTTTTCTTCTTCTTTTCCAAGCAGATAACCCTGTACCATCTTTTCTGCCTTTTTTACTAATTTTTCCGGTACCAGTATCTGAAAACCGGAAGAATCCTCTTTGTACTCTTTTACAGCACCTTCCACCTTTGAGTATTGCAAAAACTCCAAAAGCTCATCTGCTGTTCTTTCGTCGCGAATTTCACAGACATTGACAAAATCCGCTGTTGCCGGCTTTTCTATCAATTTCGTTTTGCAGTCCGCACATACTGTAATTCCTTCCATATATTCTGTCTTACACTTTGGACACCACATTGTACCATCCTCCTTCTTATGTTATAATAGGACATAGCCATTCAGCCCCTGACAATGTTTTTTACAATGCTTTTAGGGGAATAACGCAATATATCCGTTCACAGAATAAAATCACGCTAACGAGTATAACACAAAAAAATAAGAATTACAAACGATATACGGAAACGAGTTTAATGAAAGTAACGTGTGGTTACATATTTATCATACGGGGGATAATAATGAAAAAATTAAAAGAAAACCTGATCTTAGACCTTAACCTTATAAAAAACAGCATGACCAAATCAAATCTTCTGCTTGCTGTCTGCCTTTGTTCCGTCATGCTCGTCATGTTTTTTTTTCATTTAGAGTGTCCAATTCTTCATGCCACCGG
>CADBMP010000053.1 GCA_902795775.1 uncultured Lachnospiraceae bacterium
ATCAAAGAAATCATAAATAATTTCATTTAACGGAAGGTCATATTTCAACAATGCCCTCGTCTCTTCCATGTATTCCATGCTGATATATACGCCGCGCCGTTCCTGGCATAAGGTCATGATTGCCCCCACAAACTCCGTCGTTACCATAATCTCCGCGGAAACGATCGGTTCCTCCATATGCTCAATTTCCGATGGGTCCGGCAGATTGGAAGGATTGGTCACCTCCATCATTTCCCCGTTTGTTTTATACACATGGTACACCACGCCCGGTGCAGTTGTCACCAGATCCAGGTTATATTCCCGTTCCAGACGTTCCTGTATGATTTCCAGATGCAGAAGCCCTAAGAATCCGCACCGGAAACCAAATCCTAACGCAATGGATGTCTCCGCTTCAAACTGGAGGGATGCATCATTCAACTGAAGCTTTTCTAACGCATCTCTTAAATCATTATATTTTGCACCGTCTGCAGGGTACATACCGCAGTACACCATTGGCTGGACTTTTTTGTACCCGGGAAGTGCTTCTTTGCAGGGATTTTCTGCCAGCGTGACTGTATCTCCCACTCTGGTATCCTGTACATTTTTAAGGCTCGCTGTAATGTAGCCCACCATTCCTGCTGAAAGCTCCTCACTTGGAATGAACTGTCCTGCACCAAAAATACCTGTTTCCACGACCTCGGCCTTTGCCCCGGTCGCCATCATAAGAATTTCATCTCCCTTTTTTACAGAACCGTCAAACAGCCTGCAAAAAATAATGACCCCCTTATACGCATCATAAATGGAATCAAAAATCAGTGCCTGCAGCGGCTTATTTTCATCCCCCGAAGGTGCCGGAATTTTTGTAATAATCTGCTCTAAGACTTCTTCAATATTGATTCCCATCTTTGCAGAAATCAAAGGTGCCTCTGAAGCATCCAGACCAATGACATCTTCAATTTCTTCCTTCACACGCTCCGGTTCTGCACTTGGAAGGTCGATTTTATTGATGACCGGCATGATTTCCAGATCATGATCCAGTGCCAGATAACAGTTTGCCAATGTCTGCGCTTCAATCCCCTGTGCAGCATCCACAATCAGGATGGCTCCTTCACAGGCAGCCAGACTTCTTGATACTTCATAATTGAAATCTACATGACCGGGAGTATCTATGAGATTGAAAATATATTCCTCTCCATTTTTTGCTTTATATACAATGCGGACCGTCTGCGCCTTGATCGTAATTCCACGTTCACGCTCTAAATCCATGTTGTCCAGAACTTGCGCCTGCATCTCGCGGCTGGTCAGAAGTCCTGTTTTTTCAATGATACGGTCAGCCAGCGTTGATTTTCCATGATCAATATGTGCAACAATGCAAAAATTTCTGATATGTGACTGATCTACTCTATCCATAAGCTTCCTCTTTCTATCTGTTATTTTTTCCACAGGCAAAAACACCTGAACGAAAACGGTTCACATCTGTCGTTTTCATCCTGCCTTTGATTTTAACATATTTTATTCAAAGAGAAAAGCAATATTTTTGGTACACCAAAGAACAACCCTGGTCAAAGACACCCAGACTCCACTGACCTATGAAGTATCACCTAATAACCTAAAGCCCATTATGTCCAATGACTTCTGGAATGCAGTACCTTGTAAAAGCCATGAATCACTAACTCCCCATTATATTCACTGACTTGTGGAATGCAATACCTCATGAATCACAAGCGCAAGCGGTGCTGCCGCATTTTTCGCTTCTGCAACGGTATTATTTTCATTTCCCAGCTCAATTAAAGTATACCTTTTCTTTAAGTGCATATTGTAACGGTAGCCTTTTAAATAAATCGGCTTTGCAAACTCTTTAAAATGCCGCATACATGCAAGCTTTAATTGTAAACTGAATGCCAGATTTCCCTGCAGGTTCGGATTTTTTAAATAAGCGATATCCCCGGAGGAGCTTCTGGAAAGCCCGTTAAAAAACATGACCTGTGCCGTCCTTTTTCCATCTAAGAGCGTGGTCCGGTTCACCTTATTTCCCACGCCGTCTCTGTGCAGATCTATCACCAGCTCAATGGACGGATATTTTTTTAATAATTTCTTTGTTCCCTCTAATGACATGTTATAAGCCCGGTTTCTGTCAATCTGTCCGCCAATCCGGTCATATTCCGTTTTATCATGAATCACCTGGTATCCATATTGCTTAGAAAGGATGGCCGCTAACCTTGTTCCAACCCCTATGATGGAATCTTCTTTCCCCTTTTTGCTGTCCTTAAACGCTTCTGATGCGCCATGCGTATGTATAATGAGAATCTGTGGCTTTTTTTCCTGTTTGAGCCTCAGATCCATATTCAGAAGCTTTCTTACCTGAAATATTTTGTTATCAATGGAAGTAGAGGAATCTGTGATGTAAAAATTTTTCAGAAGATAATCCCTGCTGAAATTTTTATACAGTGCTTTTATTTTTCTTTCATTTTCCTTTCTCTCCCCCGGACGGTCATCTTCCGGCGTTTCTCCTATGCTGCGCTCTTTTTCTGCCATCTGGCTGTTTTTTGAGGTAATATCAAAGCCTCCATTATCAAACAGGACAATTTCTGATACCGGAACAGCCGTCTCTTTCTTTTTTTGTTCTTTTATGACCTCTTTACTTGCCAATAAAGGATAAGGCTTCTCCTTTTTTTCTTTGCGGTCTTCCTGTTCTGATTCTGAAACAAAGCTTAAAAGCAGGGAAGAATCCTTTATTAACTCTGGAAAAAAAAGATTGCTGCCGGAATGAACGGCCTGGAGCACACCGGTATCCGAAAAATGCCTTTTCATCAAAATACTTACCATCTTCTGCTCCACACTCCCTGCCAGATAATACCTTCTTATGGAAGCACAAAAAAGAATACCTGTCCAAAGAAAAAAGAAGAAAAAAAGAAAATCCTTCCATGTTCCTGTTCTACGTTTCTTCATTTTACCTTCTCTCCCATTTATTTTTTAACAGACTCCACTTTCTCTGGTTTCCCATTCTGTTCAGTAATTTTCTTATACATTTTTATGAGGAAAAAATCAAATTATTCGTATTATTGAGGTTTTTCATTGACCGGACTTATGCTGTCTGCCCAAAATCTTTCATATTATGAATTTGGGGCAGATAGCATTCCGTCCATATTATAAAAACTAGAAATCCTGCAGGGCCTCTGCAAGTATTTTTCCAATCTGCTTAATTTCATCATCAATTTCTTTTGGAGTCACAAATAGAGAATACAGTTTTTCGTTTGAAAAATATGGAATCAGTTTTTCAATTTCCTCCTCCCCATATCCTTCTTTTGAAAATGTTTCCCGCAATGCCTCATAAACAATGGTTCCGGCCTCCACTACAGTAGGTACTCCAATTGCCACCACCGGAATACCTACGGAGAACCGGTTGATCTGTTTTCTGTTATTTCCAATCCCTGCTCCCGGAGATATCCCGGTATCTGTGACCTGTATCGTACTGCAGAGCCTGTTCACGCTTGAAGAAGCAAGGGAATCAATTACAAAAAGAAGATCCGGATGGATCTGGCTTACCACGCCTTTGATGATTTCACTGCTTTCCATGCCGGTCTGGGACATGACTCCGGGCGTAAGTCCGCAAAACAGCTTTCCATGATGCTCCATGGAACAGCCAAATTCTTTTTCAATATGACGGTTCATGGTTATCTTTTCGAGAACATAAGGTCCTAATGCATCCGGCGTTGCAAACCGGTTTCCTAATCCGCTGAACAAAAAAGTCTGGAATGGATGTTTTTCCCTCTTTTCTAAAGAACCAACGACCACCTGAATGATCTTCTTCATATATTTGATAATCTGCCGTTCTTTCCTTTCATCGCCTAACGCATCTTTTGCAAACTCTAATGTAATATATCTTCCTATTGGCTTCTTCATTGCCTTTGCTCCCTGTTCATTTACAATTTCTACCGTTGTAAGCTTTAAAACACCTGTTTCATCTTTTTCTTCTCTTAGCTTGACCCCGCTGATTTCCACCTGATCTTCCGGAAAGCTTTCCTTAACTTCAATCGCCAGGTCTGTTCTGCAAAAAAATTGCTTCATTCCATTCTCCTTTCTGCCCCATTTTCACAGCATTACATGAACACGAACGTATAAATCGCAGCCTATCATCATTTTTTCTAAAAACTTATCATTTTATGTATTGACAATCCATACTTTTTCCTTTATTATATTTTAGTACGTGTTATCAAAGTGACCGTGTCCGCTTTGGAACCATATAATAAAAAACGGGAGGTGTAAAGAGAATGGCTAACATAAAGTCTGCAAAGAAAAGAATTTTAGTTGAACGCAGAAACGCTGAGAGAAACAAAGCAATCCGTTCAAAGGTTAAAACAGCAATCAAAAAAGTAGATGCTGCTGTTGCCGCTAAGGACAAGACTGCTGCAGATGCTGCTTTAAAATCAGCAATTTCTGAGCTTGACAGAGCTGCATCAAAGGGTGTTTTTCATAAGAAAACCGTTTCCAGAAAAATCTCTCGTCTTTCGCTCGCTGTAAACAAAATTGCATAAAAATATACTGAAAAGCTGCTGATGGTGTGGGCAGCTTTTTTATTCTGTAAAAAACATTACGTAAGACTGCCCTCCTTGTTTTTGTACATACATTGTTAAAACCTTTTCAGGTTTCCACAGGGGATTAGTTTGAAAATAATTTTTCACAAACAACCGAAGGTTGTTTTGGCGATTTGTGCCGGGCCAAAATCGCTCTGATGCGACACGAGAAATCACCTCTGCGAATTTCTCATGTGCTGCTTAGCAAGGAATGCTCGGCATGGAGGATTATCATGAAAAAAGAAAACTATTTGCTTTGGGATGAATATTTCATGGGAATTGCCCTTCTTTCTGCCGAAAGAAGCAAAGATCCAAACACCAGCGTTGGAGCCTGCATTGTCAGTCAGGATAATAAAATTCTTTCCGTTGGGTATAATGGTATGCCGCGTGGTTGTTCTGATGATGAATATCCCTGGGAACGCGAAGCCCTCTCAGAGCTCGATACCAAATACCTTTATGTCTGCCATGCAGAATTAAATTCCATTTTAAATTATGCCGGTACAGATATGAAGCAGGCAAAAATATATACCACTCTTTTCCCATGCAATGAATGTACCAAGGCATTGATTCAGGTCGGTATTGTCGAAGTCATTTATTTAAGTGATAAATATGCAGATACCTCCTCGGTATTAGCCGCAAAACGCATGATGAAATCTGCAGGCATTACTTTCCGAAAATATCAGTCCGGACAAAAGGAAATTGTATTAAAAATATAGCTATTTTAGCATTGAAAGCGCATCGGAGGTTTTTACCTTTTGATGCGCTTTCTGCAGTCCCAATAAGATTAGGGGTTATTTTTTCATATATTTGTCCATGATTTTTGGACATAAACCAGAAAATTGCTGTTTTTGCAATTTTCCTATGATGAACGCTTTAGCGTTCATTTTTTCATAAATTTGTCCATGATTTTTGGACATAATGGAGTTGCAACGCAACTCCTATGATGAACGTGAAACGTTCATTTTTTCATAAATTTCTTATATTCCTTCTCCTTTCCTGCCGGAAACTGAAAAACTGCTTTTTTTGCAATGCCCTTAAATGCCGTTTTCTGTACATTTTTTAACTTTTTGGACAAAACCGTTACCCTGGTCAGCTTTTTATTTCCATAAAATGCTTTTTTTCCTATGCTTGACACATTTTTTCCAATGGTGACCTGCTTTAATTTTTTCATATTCGCAAAAGCAGAGCCATTGATTTTCTGTATTCCTGTGGAAATAACCAATTTCTGAACCGTATCGTCTCCTGAGAATGCCTTCTTTCCAATCTGGATTACAAGGTAATCTTTTCCCTTATAACGAAGCTTATCAGGAATTGTAAGTTTCTTCTTTCCTTTTCCGGAAACCAGCATAACCGTTTTCTTTTTCTTTGAAATGATCTGATATTTGAAACCACCCTTCTGAAATGTTACTTTTTTCTGTTTTTTTCCATCATTGGCATTCTGCTTCATGGCATCCAATGACGGATTTGTAATATCTCCCTGTTTATCAGAATTCTCACCTTTTAAATCCGGATTTGTCTCTGACGCCGGTACTCCATCCGTCTTTTCCCCGTTTTCTGACACCTTTCCTTCACCTGACGTAATGTCATTTGATGCTGTCTGACCATTCTCTGTCTTGGAAGCATCTGATTTTGAAACATCATTTTTGGATGCATCTGTTTTGGACGCATCATTTTTCGCAGCATCTTTTTTTCCTGTACCCTCAGCAGTATTATTCTTCTCGCTGTTTTTCTCATTGTCCTTCTCTTTATTATTTTTCTGTTTTTCAGAATCTTTGGAATCTGTTTTGACTAATTTTGCCTTCAGGATAACATCTCCCAGCTGATTCTTTGAAAGCTTTGTAAGTAACGTCTGCTTTGGATCATCCTTCAGATACCAGCCCTTAAATTCATAACCATTTTCCACAATCACCTGCATCTTATCCGGCAGTATGGTTTCTTTTCCATACTGATAGGAATTTACCTGATTTTCTGCAATTTTAATCAAATGGTCTTCAATTTCATAGCTGATTTTATACGTATTCGGCTCTGACCAGACAGCATAAAGCTCATAGCCCTTTACGGCATCTCCCAAAGCCTCCCCGTTATAGACTTTATCCTTGTCTTTTTCCTTCCATCCTAAAAACTGATATCCTGTCTTTTCTATGGAAGGCAGGGAAATCTTTTTCCCATGGTCAATATAAAGCTCCTTTTCTTTTAATTCCTTTCCATCTGAATAAAAATGAATCAGATGCTGTGCATAAAAAGTCTTATTTTTTTCCAGAACAATCTTCTCTCCGGCTTCATAAGTCTTTCCGTCACTGTCACGATACCGGTCCACCTGAATTGTATTATTTTCCAGTGTTTTTGGCAGCGTATAAGAATCCTTATAAATCAACTTCTCTGAAGCAGATGGCTGTCCGTTCTCCTTGTTTTCCCCAATCAATGTAACCTCGCAAATCCTGGTACTAAGATAACAGGTAAGCTCCGTACTTCCGTCTGCCTGGATAACAGCATCCAGAACCTCTTTATTCAGGATCTCATATCCTTCATAGAACTGCCAGACCTGATCCTCCCCTAATGTATCTGCATAAATCTTTTTCAATGCTTCAGAAACCTTTTCACCAGTCCTTCCCTGTAATACAAGCGTACTTAAAAGCTCCCTGCTGCTGTCTTTATATAATTTCAAAGTAAAGCCCGTATTCTCTGAAGGCTTCCATACTGCATAAAGCGATGCTTCATTGTCCTCCGAGAATACCTTTACCAGATCCTCGTCTGATTTAATGGTCACTCCACTTCCATCCTCTCTGGTATTCCAGCCGACAAACTCATATCCATCCTTCCTGACCTCCGGGAGCTGGCTGATTGCAAGCTCATTTTTCTCTCTGAAACTCTCCTTTGGCTGTATTTCTTCATTTTTCAACACGCCCTCATTATAATTAAAATCCAGATGATACTTTGCATTTTCCTTCTGCCATACAGCATAAAGCGTCGTGTCTTTATTCAGCGTAAACTGCATAGTTCCCTCCAAAGCCTCCGGATTCTCAGACCAGCCCATGAACTGATATCCTTTTCTCTTAGGTACCGTATCCACCAGCAATTCTGCACCGCTCCAGACAGCATACAAGTTGATGCTGTCTTCACAATCCGTAACATCTGAAACCACTGCCCCGTCTGCACAAAAAACAGCTGCTCCTGCCTCCTTTGCCCATCCAGAAAAAAACTGGGATAATATCGTGTCAGCAGGACCTTCAGATGCATCCTGTGCATTTAAATCAAACCGAACAGAAATCTTTTTCTCGAAATTCATTGCCGGCAGTTGTACATCCTGTCCATAAACACAGTTTTCCATATTTTCCATAGTTCCTCCTGTATTTCCATTTCCATGGAACAGAATGCAAAACGTATGCGGTTTAAAATACCGGTAGACCGTTGTTCCATCCTTTGATACGGTCGCAGTAGTCGCACCAGAATAAGAATATCCCTTATAGTATTCTCCTGCAGTCTGCACCGTTCCAAGATCTGATCCGCTGACTGTTGAATTGATCTCTTTCTGCAGGATCTGCGTTCTTAGAATGGTTCCACTATCCTTTCCCTCTGATATCTGGTCTACATAAGTCACCGGATAACTCGGATAAGTAAAAAAACGGTAAATGGTCGTGTCAAAGGATACCGTCTTTTCTGTGCAGGAATGATACACCAGACCGTCATAGTATGCGCCTACCGCTGTATTGTTTCCAAAATCTGCTCCGGAAACCTTATCTCCCGGATAAGCATCGACCACCGCTTTTCCAAGCTCCCTTCCAGAAATTTCTTTGCCTAAAATGTCATAGCAGGTCACTTTATATGGATTTACGTTTTCTGTATAACGGGCATACAGCTTTGTCCCAGATGTAATCTCAGAGGTTTCCGTAATCTTTTCTCCTCCAGTCTTCTGAGTATACCAGCCATCAAATACCATCGTATAACCAGGTTTTGAATATGAGACCTCTGGCAGCTTATCAATATAATAACCGTCCTCCGTCACATATGCCTTTCCATTTTCAGTGATTGACGCACCTTCTGGCAGCTGGAGTGAAACGTCCTTGTTCCCATTTTCCAATGAAATTGGTGTATAAAAATCATAGGTAAAAGATAAAGAATTTCCACTACAGCTGGAAAGATTCAAAGCCGAGGAGCAATACAGAGAATAACCGTCTGACTTTCTGAAACTATGATCTTGAAATGAAAAATCCGTACAGCTCTGTTTTTTTTCTCCCAAACTAAATTCTTTTGACACCAGACTATAATCCTGCGGCATCCTTTCAAATACCTTTGATGTATTAAGCTGAAAACGAAAATATGCCTGACTATATAAATATATCGGGATGCTGGCAGATGAATTTATAATATACTCAGGACCTAATTTTCTGTCTCCGCCACAATTGGTGCCAACGTAATTGAATGAATCTCCAACCAGCTTGTAGGTGTCTAATACATAATACCGCACATCTCCATTCAATGAAACAGAAACTCCTACATGGGAATAATCCCCCTGTTTTGTACCATACTGACCAATGTTTTCAGCTTCACCAATCTCATCTATGGAATACGCTTCTGCCGTAAAGCCTGGAAACAATCCAAATAACAGCAAAAAGAACATACTCCAAAAAAACATTTTTACTTTATTCATTTTTAACCTCCATTCATTTTGCTTTTATGTACACGCTCATAATACAGATTTATGAATCCTGCAAGCGGCACACAATGCTCACGATTAAAAATCGTTCTGCTCTTTTTTCATAACTACGACCACAGTTTAAAAGGGAAAAATGACATGTCAGATATTTCTCAAGAAATAAATCCAGCAACAGAATCATTTGACAGGATTTATACCGGTACAGCAATTTTCAAAACCGGTCATTTGGAAACTGCTATACTCGATATTATAGCAGTTTCTTTCTTTTTTTCCATTGACATTTGTAATGAACTGCACATAAAAAAAAGCGTAAAAATTTATGCAAATTTTTTTTACGCTTACACAAAAAGTTTTATTTTGTATTTTATGTGTTTTTTATGACAATTCAAGACTTCTTTTCATTTTTTTTCAGATAAATCCGGATATCATTTTTCAATCTTTCCCATGCATCCTGATGACGAACATAATATTTTGGGCATTTTTTTCCTGTGACATCATAATGCCGTATGATTCCGTCCAATGGAAATTCATACCGGTCTGCCAGATAAGCTGCCAGATGAATTAATGATTGATACGTTTCTTTTGAAAACTTCCCGGTCGAATCCGGATGACAACATTCAATGGATAATGTATCCTTATTCCGTTCATTTGACGCATATGCAATCTCGTAATCCGGAATACACTGTATGATTTCACCAGAAAGTCCTATAATATAATGACTGCTGACCTTATTCACACTTTTATCCTCCATGTTTTTTCTGGATTCAAAATAATTCCGGTTTGCTTTTGCGCTTGTACCTGGATTTGCGGTATAATGAATTACAATTCCCTTTATTTTTTTTAGTGAAAGTCCAGGTCTTGAATTTTTATTTCTTGTCAAAAGCATTTCTTTAATTTTGGGCTGTTCCACTGTTATTTTACTGTAATCCGGAAACGGAACGGCAGTCACTGTGACCGGTTTCTCCAAAGGGGCATTTTGCTTTGCCGCTCCTAAAAAAGCACAAAATAAGAGAATCATAGCTGCCGAAACAGCTATGATCAGATTTCTTTTCCGGTTATTTTTTTTTGTATTTTTCTTTTTTTTTGCCATTGTTCTTCACCTAAGAATTTCCTAATGCAGTGCTTTTCCTAATAATCTGAAGATAATAAGATATCGTTTTTTACCTCAATCTTTAGGGATTCCAATGGAATCATAATAATCTAACAATCATTATGATTCCAATGGAATCATAATAATCTAACAATCATTATGATTCCATGGAATAATTTGGAGCTTCTTTCGTAATATGGATATCGTGCGGATGGCTTTCTTTTAAGGATGCAGCTGAAATTTTCACGAACTGTGCTGTATCCTGCAATGTCTTAATGTCCTTTGCCCCACAATAGCCCATACCGGAACGAAGTCCGCCCATAAGCTGGAATACGGTATCCTCTACCGTTCCCTTGTAAGCCACACGCCCTTCTACGCCTTCCGGCACCAGTTTCTTTGCATCGGACTGGAAATACCGATCCTTGCTTCCGTTTTCCATGGCAGCAATCGAACCCATGCCACGATAGACCTTATATTTTCTTCCCTGATACAGTTCAAATTCTCCCGGACTCACCTCACAGCCTGCAAAAATACTTCCCATCATGCAGACACTTGCACCTGCTGCGATTGCTTTTGTCATATCTCCGGAAAACTTGATCCCACCATCCGCAATGATTGGAATATCATATTTCTTTGCAGCTTCATAAGCATTCATGATTGCCGTAATCTGAGGTACACCAATTCCTGCCACAACACGTGTTGTACAGATGGAACCAGGACCAATTCCAATCTTCACACAATCAACACCTGCCTTGATCAAAGCTTCCGTTGCCTCCCCGGTGGCAACATTTCCGGCAATTATCTGAAGATCCGGATATGCTTCACGTATCATTTTCACACAACGGATAACATTTGCGCTGTGCCCATGCGCAGAATCCAGAACAATACAGTCTACATTACGCTCTACAAGAGCAGAAACCCTGTCCAGCACATTTGCAGTAATTCCCACTGCAGCACCACATAACAGCCTTCCATAAGAATCCTTTGCTGCCAGCGGATATTTAATCTGCTTTTCAATATCCTTAATGGTAATAAGACCTGTCAGATTTCCCTCATCATCTACCAAAGGAAGTTTTTCCTTTCTGGAATCTGCTAAGATCTTCTTTGCCTCATCTAATGTAATCCCCTGTTTTGCCGTAATCAAGCCTTCAGAAGTCATGGAATCTTTAATTTTCTTTGAAAAATCCTGTTCAAATTTCAAATCCCGGTTCGTAATAATACCAATCAGCTTTTTCCCCTCTGTAATCGGTACACCGGAAATATGAAACTTCGCCATTAAATTATTAGCATCTCCCAGTGTATGTTCTGCAGATAGATAAAATGGATCGGTGATGACCCCATTTTCTGAACGCTTAACCTTGTCCACCTCATCTGCCTGTGCATCGATCGACATATTCTTATGAATAATTCCAATGCCTCCCTGTCTTGCCATAGCGATTGCCATCCGGTATTCCGTTACCGTATCCATCCCCGCACTCATCATGGGAATGTTTAATTGAATCTTCTTTGTCAGATTCGTCTGAAGTGACACCTGATTTGGAATTACCTCAGAATATTGTGGAATCAAAAGAACGTCATCAAATGTAATTCCTTCACCAATAATCTTACCCATTTTATTCTCCTCCTAGCATAAATTTTTAAAAGTATACACCAAAGCAGGATTTCTTGTCAACAAGTATTTTCTCCCTGCATTATTTTTTTAGTTTACTTGGAGATTTTCTGTCAATCATGGACAGCATCTTTTCGTCCGGTGTAAACACAATACGCTCCATTCCCTTCTCCCCCTGATGAAGTGCAGCATAATCCTTTTCCGGCTCAAATCCGGAAGCATAGTCCACAATTGGAACATGCTGATAAGAATCCCATTCATGCGACCTGGCAGGTGCAAAAAAATCAACCTTTTCCATGTCAATCCGCTGCAGGGTCTTTCTTTTTTCCCCTTTATAAATGCAGTCAAAATCAATCTGGCCGTCAACAAAAACATATTCAAATGCCACATCCTTTGCCGGCAGAAAAATACCGATCAATACATCCGCTAAGATCACTGCCATAAGAATCAGGGCAGACCGCATTGTGGCAGTAAAAAAAAGTCCTGCCAGCACCAAAAAAGCCATTAGCAAAACAAGAGCATAACGCAGCATCATACTCTTTTTTCTGGGCTTTGCTTTTAAATAAGTTTCTGAATACAGAGGTTCCATTTTTTATCCTCGCTTTCTTTTAACATATTTCTTCTTATAGTATAACATAAATAACTGCATACTCCTATACTTTTTTAAAAAAAGAAAGGGATATTCTCCAGTATTTTCGTTTTTTATCCACCGGACTTATAATATCTGCCAAAAATCTTTCATATACGGATTTTGTACAGATATTATAAGTCCTGATTATTAAAAAACAATATACCGGAATACCCCTTTTTATGCATAATCTATATAACTTTTACATCATTCCCATGCCAGGACCTCCTGCAGGCATAGCCGGAGCATCCTCTTTAATTGTGGAAACAACAGACTCTGTGGTAAGAAGTGTAGAAGCTACGCTTGTTGCATTCTGCAGCGCACTCCTCGTTACCTTTGCAGGGTCAACAATTCCTGCTTTGACCATATCCACGTACTGCTCAGAAAGAGCATCAAAACCGGTTCCAACTTCTGACTCACGCACCTTGTTCACAATGACAGAACCTTCTAAACCTGCATTATAAGCAATCGTGGTCAGCGGAGCCTCTAACGCCTTTAAGATGATATTTGCACCGGTCTTCTCATCTCCCTCTAATTCTGCTGCCAGCTCGGCAACCTCCTTAGAAGCATGGATATAAGCAGAACCGCCTCCGGCAATGATTCCTTCTTCTACTGCGGCTCTTGTAGCAGCCAATGCATCTTCCATACGAAGCTTTGCTTCCTGCATTTCTGTTTCTGTGGCAGCACCCACACGAATCACAGCCACACCACCTGCTAATTTTGCAAGTCTCTCCTGAAGCTTTTCACGATCAAAATCTGAGGTTGTTTCCTCAATCTGTGAACGAATCTGTTTTACCCTGCCTTCAATTGCAGACTTATCGCCCTCACCATCCACAATGACCGTATTTTCCTTCTGAACCTTGACAGATTTTGCGCGTCCGCACTGTGCCAGAGCTGCCTCCTTTAACTCTAATCCGACCTCCTCAGAAATAACTGTACCGCCTGTTAAAATAGCGATATCCTCTAACATGGCTTTTCTTCTGTCACCATATCCCGGAGCCTTTACTGCAACCACATTCAATGTACCTCTTAAACGGTTAAGCACCAAAGTCGTAAGTGCCTCGCCCTCCACATCTTCTGCAATGATCAAAAGCTTTGCACCTGCCTGCATCGTTTCCTCTAAAATCGGAATAATCTCCTGTATATTAGAAATCTTCTTATCTGTAATCAGGATATATGGATTATCAAGCTCAGCCACCATTTTATCCATATCAGTAGCCATATAAGCAGAAATATAACCGCGGTCGAACTGCATACCCTCTACCAGATCAAGCTCTGTCATCATCGTCTTTGATTCCTCAATCGTGATGACACCATCATTGGAAACCTTATCCATTGCATCTGCAACCATCTCACCAACACCATCATCTCCGGCAGAAATAGCTGCTACCCTGGCAATCTGCTCTTTTCCCGTAACCTTGGAGCTCATGGAAGCAATCGCCTGTACCGCCCTGTCACATGCTTTTTTCATTCCCTTACGGAGAATAATCGGGTTTGCACCAGCTGCAAGGTTCTTAATTCCTTCGTTTACCATTGCCTGTGCAAGAACCGTTGCTGTTGTTGTACCATCACCAGCCACGTCATTTGTTTTGGTAGCCACTTCTTTCACAAGC
>CADBMP010000054.1 GCA_902795775.1 uncultured Lachnospiraceae bacterium
AGGCAGGGGAAAGCAGAACGGCATCTCCCGGTCCGGCCTGTTCACTGCTTACCCGGACGGCTTCTTCTAAGCTGTCCGTCAGAATCACATTCTGAAATCCGGCCCTTTCTGCCGCCTCTTTGATTTTCTCCCTTGTCTGGCCCAAAAGCACCAGGCACTTCACTTTCTCTCCAAAGGATGCAATCCATTCGTCATAGGTCGATTGCTTATCATATCCTCCGCCAATGACAACGGTCGGCGAAACCATCGCCTCCACCGCCTTGATGGCAGCATCCGGGTTTGTTCCCTTGGAATCATTGTAATACTTCACACCATTCACTTCTTTCACGAATTCAATCCGGTGCTCGACTGCCTGAAACTCCTTAACGGTCTTTTTTATATATTCAAGCGGCACACCTGCGTGCATTGCAATCGCCACTGCCGCCATCACATTTTCATAATTATGCTTTCCAAGAAGGTTCATTTCGTGAATCGTGCAGACAGGAATCCTCTCAGTATCTTTATAGATGATCTGCTCACCTTCCAGCCAGATGCCCCGCTCCAAAACCCGTTCACTGCTGAACCAGAATACCTGTGCAGGAATCTCATCTGCCACCTTCCTTAAATATTCATCTTCATAATTCAGGACACAGATCTGATCCTGTGTCTGGTTCTTCGCAATAAAGCTCTTTGTGCGGACATAACACTCCATGGTATGATGTCTGTCCAGATGATCCGGTGTAATATTTAAGATGGCACTGATCTCCGGCTGGAACCTGTCTATAGTTTCCAGCTGGAAACTGCTGATTTCAGCCACTGTTACAGACTCCTCCGTCATTTTATCGGCATATTCTGTATATGGCAGCCCGATATTTCCCACCACATATACATCTTTATAAAAACTTTTCATGATTTCCCCGGTCAGAGCTGTGGTCGTCGTTTTTCCATTGGTTCCTGTAATGGCAAAAAGACGCCCCTTTGCAAAACGGTATGCAAGCTCGATTTCGCCCCATACTGGAATCTTCCTCTCCTGTAACTTGAGCACAAAAGGAAGGTCTGTTGGAACACCGGGACTTAACACCGCCACATCCACCATATCAAGCACATGCCCGGAAAGCTCTCCAAGCACCAGATCAAAAGAAATCTTTTCTTTAAACTTCTTTTCAATGTCCTCCCTGCTCAAATTTGCATTGCTGTCAAACAAAATAATGTCAGCACCATTCGCCGCAATCAGCCTGCAGGCCGCAATTCCGC
The DNA here is from genome assembly GCA_902795775.1 of uncultured Lachnospiraceae bacterium. Taxonomy (GTDB): domain Bacteria; phylum Bacillota; class Clostridia; order Lachnospirales; family Lachnospiraceae; genus Butyribacter. Next base: position 1,234 of record CADBMP010000054.1, read on the forward strand.
TGATTCCTGTACCTACAACCAAAAATGTCTTATTCTGTAACTCTGAATGATCCTTCATCTCTAAACCAAACCTTTCCGCATACTGCATTTTTCTTTTTCCCCATGTTCCCCTGCCATCCTTTCCCATGGCTGCCGGACTGCTGCCATATTTACCATGTTCCCGTGTATTCCGGCTGCCCTTCTTAGATTCCGGTACATTACAGTTTCCTGCACCGGAAAGTCAATGGCTGCTGACTCTGGATGCTTTACTGTCTTCAAGATACGGCAGCGCATCTGTCAAAAGTTCGGAAATCACAGGAGCAGCAATCTGCCCTCCATAATAAATCCCCTCCGGCTCATCAATCAGCACCACTGCAATGACCTTTGGCGCATCCGCAGGAGCAAAGCCTAACGTGGAAGCAATATACTTCTTACTGCTTCTTGGAAGCTTTTCCGAAGTTCCTGTTTTTGCCCCCACCCGGTACCCGGATACTGCAGCTTTCCCTCCGGAGCCCTCCGAAACCACAGATTCCAGTATCACCTTCATATCCTCAGATGTCTTTTTGGATACTACATTCTTTTTTTCCGGATAAATCAGCTTTTTTACCACCGACCCATCCAGACTTTCCAGCCGGACTCCAAAATGCGGGGTCACCAAAACGCCTCCATTGATGACTGCACTTACCGAAGTAAGAAGTCTGAGCGGCGAAAGCTGGAACGACTGGCCAAAAGACATGGTCGCAAGCTCCACCGCTCCCACATTTTTCTGCTGGTGCATGATTGCCAGGGCTTCTCCCGGCACATCCACACCAGTTTTTTCCAAAATTCCAAGTTTCTTAATATAACTGAAAAATAATGGTGTTCCAAGCCTTGCGCCCACTTCAATAAAAACCGGATTACAGGAGTTTTGTACCCCCTGTACAAAGGTTTCTGTCCCATGACCCGTTGTTTTATGGCAGCGGATTCTTCTGTCCTCCACCATTTTATATCCCGGACACTGGAAGGTGTCTGTTTTTTTTACCACCCCTGCTTCTAGTGCCGAGGCTGCCGTAATCACCTTAAAAGTCGAACCAGGCTCGTATGTATCACTGATACAGGAATTTCTCCACATATTGTTCAGTAAATCCTGCTTCTTTTTTTCACTGAACGTTCCCTTCTTTGTAATCTCATACGGCCTGTTCAGATCAAACTCCGGTTCATTGACCATTGCAAGGATTTCTCCATTATTCGGATTCATCATTATAATACGTACATTTTTTGCCTTTTTCGCTTTCATTACTTTTTTTGCCGCCTGCTCCGCAAATTCCTGCAGATTCACATCCAGGCTGCAATAAAGATCATCGCCGGGTACCGGCTCGATCCTTTCCTCTGTCTTTCCTTCAATCTCAATCCCCCTCGCATCTGTAGTCGTCAGAATACATCCGCTCTGACCGGAAAGATTTTTATCATACTTCACCTCTAACCCGATAATCCCCTGATTATCCCCACCCGCAAAACCAATCACCTTAGAAGCAAGCTTATGATACGGATAGTACCTTTTATAATCCTCATCAATCACGACTCCTGACAGATCTTTTTTCCTTATCTGGTCAGAAATCTCTTTTTCCACATTCGATTTAATTTTCTCTCTGGCACTCTTTTTTTCGACCCGTTTCCTGACCTCCTCCTCCGTCATGCCTAACGCACCGGAAAGAACCCGGATGACTTCTTCCCGGTCCTTTACCTGGCTGTATATTACGGAAATTGTAGAAACCGGCTTATTTCCGGCAAGCATCACCCCGTTTCTGTCGTAGATCCTGCCACGTCTGGCTTTGATCTGGCGTTCCCTCTGCTGTATTTCCTTTGCGCGCGCTCCATAGTAATCTGCTCTTGCAAGCATCAGATAAGACAAACGGCCGACCAGACCAACGGTCAGTGCCATGATGATGATAAAGACAAACAAAATACGCTGTTTCTGCGGAGTTTTACAATTCCTCATCCTTTTCCCACTCCTTCCTGATTAGGAATCCGCTTTTATCATTTTATTTTGTCTGTCTTATGCTTATGCCATTTTTTTAATTTTTCTTTTCCTCCACAGGTTTCTCCGTCACCACAGGAAAATCATTTTCTGAAATTCCTCCTTCCGGCACCTCTGCAGAAGGCAGCTTAATATCCGTCGCCTTTGTAAGATCTTTTTTTTCTGTTTTTTCATCCTGATACAGCCCCAATAACGGAAGCACCTCTTTCATCACCTTAGAGGAGAACTCCGTTGCATAGGTACTGTGCGCCTGGTCTGCCACATGTGGCTCATCAATGACCACATATACCACAACCTCCGGATGATCTGTTGGCGTAAATCCAATAAAAGAGACCAGATAATTCCTGAGTGCCACAGGATGCTTCTGCGCCGTTCCTGTCTTTCCTCCAAAGCTGTAGCCCACAACCGAAGCCGGATTTGCAGTTCCCTCCTCAACTGTCTTCTTCAGATATTTCCGAAGCTTTGCACTAGTATTTTCTGTAATCACACGACGCACTAACGTATTGTCCTTTGCAGAAACCGCCACGCCAGAAGGACTGTCAATTTCCTTCACCACATGTGGCTCATAATAATTCCCGCCATTGATAACAGCGCAGAATGCCGCCGCAAGCTGGACCATTGTTACCGTCTGCCCCTGGCCAAAGCTTGAAGTCGCAAGCTCCACCGCATGCATTGTTTCGGTGGTAAAAACACCACCGCTTCCCTCTCCCGGAAGGTCAATTCCGGTCTTTTTCCCAAAACCAAAATCCATATTGTACTCCAGAAATTTCTGCCTTCCAAGCTTTTCCCCCAGCTGCATCAGAACATCATTACAGGAATTCATCAACGCATGACAGATATCCTGGTCCTTATGTCCTCCTGCATTATAAGCCACGCACTTAATCTGCACCCCGTTCACCTTTTGAAAGCCATCGCAATAATAATGCTTTTTTTCATTCGTAATGCCTTCATCCAGACAGGCTGCCACTGTCATTGGTTTATACGTTGAACCAGGTTCATACGCATCACTGATACAGAAATTTCTCCACATCCGATTAAGCGCATCTGACCTTTCTTCGTCTGACATTTTCTCAATTTGTCTGTTTGAATATAATACGCCCAGATCTCTTGGGTTGTTCAAATCATATTCAGGGTACGAAGACATGGCATAGATTTCTCCATTCTGCGGATTCATGATGATACAGCCCATATTCTTAGACCCCACCCGTTTCTGAAACTCATTCATGTGACGTTCTAAAATTCCCTGAACATTGACATCTATGGTAGACACGATGTTATTACCGTTCGTGGCCTCCCTGACGGTTTCCACCAAATTCAGACTGGAATCATAATATCCATATTGTCTTCCATTCGTTCCACTAAGCTCCCTGTTATACTGGTTCTCAATCCCCCAGACTCCTTCGCTCTCATCCGAGCAAAAACCAATGATCTTACTCCCCACCGTCTGGTAAGGATAATACCTTTCATAGCGTTCATCAAAGGTAACACCCTTGATTTTGCTGTTTTTCCCTGCCATATCCTTAAAAGTCTTCACGAGCGATTTTCCCACTTTTTTGTATTCTTTCATGACATAATACTGGGAATCGCCATGTTCTTCTAAGATTTTGTCAAACTGTGCCTTTTCAATTCCAAAGACCTTTTCCAGAGCTTCCGCTGTTGCTTCAATATAACTTTCATCAGAACGTATCAAAAAGGGATCCAGAACCAGATCATACACTTTTTTGCTGATGGCCAGCTTATTACCATTCCTGTCCGTAATGTCCCCTCGCCTGTAGCTGATTTCCTTGCTGCTGTAGCTGCGTTGTGCCAATACCTTTTTCTCGTATTCTTTTCCCTTTGATCTGTTCAGGCGAAATACCTGCCATATTAAAAAAACAGCAGCCAGGGCAATGCAGACAAATACAATAAATATTCGTCCAAACATTCTCCTGGTGCCTACTCTGATATTTCCTCTGGTATCTACCGCTTTTCTCCTCATATAAACACTCTCTTTATTACGCACTGTTACCACCCCGGGGGCCATGCGTCTGCTCTGTCAAATATTCCCGGAAGCGAAGATAACTACTCCGCACCGGGAATGTTTGCATACTGTTTTACCATATTGCTTTTTTTATTACTATATGTATAAATCTGATCCTTTCCGGCGTGTACCATTTTTAACTTTTCTGTGGCTGTCTTATAGATTTCGGCCAGATTGACGGAGTTTACAATACTCTGATGAAGCTCGTCATTCTGCTCTTTCATCTCGGCAATTTCAGACTGTAAGGTTACAATCTCCGACTTTTGCTTTGATACTGTATTTTTTCCAGAAAGATAAGAAAACCCAAGCACCACTACCGAACTGAGCATGGCACCTAAGAACAAAAATCCCTTTCCGCTGATTCCGGGAAGCCTGACCGGTTTTCTCTCTTTATATGGCCTTTGCTGTCTTTGTCTCTCCGGTCTCTCTTCACGTCTTCTCTCCGGTACCGCACTTTCCCTGGCATATCCATAAGGCTCTCCTGACACGTACCGTCTTCCCCCGCGCTGCTTCAACGGATTCTTCTGTTCCCTGCGGGCCCGTCCTTCTTTCGGGGTACGATGTTCTGCTGCTCTCCGGTGTACCTTACGTACTGTATTTCCATCCACGTAATTTTCATAATCTGTATCAAAATCGTTTTGATCTCTGTACCGGAAAACATCCTCCGGTTCGTTATACCGGACTCTGCCATAGTTTTCCCAGTCCATCATCGCCATATTTGTCATCTCCTCTCCCTGCGTCATGCGTGTTCAAAAATGCGCAGCTTTGCACTTTTTGAACGCGGATTCCCGTTTTTTTCTGTCTCTGACGGCAAAATCGGCTTTCTTGTCACCCTCCTTCCCTTTGGCTTTCTTCCACAAACACATACCGGGAAGTCCGGTGGACAAATACAAGGATTTTCTGCTGTCTGAAACGCTCTTTTAACAATTCGGTCCTCCAAAGAATGAAAAGTGATAATACACAGCCTTCCTCCAGGATTCAACAGGTCAATCATTTC
>CADBMP010000055.1 GCA_902795775.1 uncultured Lachnospiraceae bacterium
CAGGCGTTGCCGTTGCTACAGGCGTTGCTGATGGTGCAGGTGTTGCTGATGGTGCAGGCGAAACTGCAGTCACCTCTGCTGTCACACGTTTTGTGGTATCCTGATAATTCTCACTCACAATGGTAAGCGTATATTCTATTCCGGCTGCAGGTGCATTTTTCAACCGAATAACAGCCCCCTTAAGCTCACCGGTCTCTAACACCTTCACCTCATTCCCTGAAACAAAGGTAAGCGTATAAGAAGACTTCCCCATTGCAGCCAGAGTTTCCTTTAAGCCTACTGTAAGAACAGAATCTTTTAACGTCAGGCTGTCAATGGTAAGCGGAGAATACGTCTTTTTTATTTTTTTCAAAAGTGCATCACAAAGCCCTGCAACCTCCGCAGAGGAGGTTTTTGGATCCTTAATAAACTGCTCGGTGGACGCTGCCGCATTTTTTAACTCCTCATTAGAATCATAATTCGTTGTTTTCTTTGCCTTATCCACCAGCAAAAGCACCTGTGCCTTCTGTTCTTCTGTAACAGGAGTGGCTGCACTTTTATAAATGCTGACGTAATTATCGCTGCTGATTTCAATTTCATATAGAATTCCCGCTTTTGCCTTTTCTTTCAGGACAACCTCTCCTTCCTTTACCGGAAGCCTGTCAGCAAGCATGATCGTCCTGCGCTCCTCCACATACGAAACAGAAATTCTCGGATTTTTTAAATCAGAAGGAATCCCGCTGATTTTTAAGCTGTCACTGTCATTTGCAAGGGAAATGCGCATTCCCTGTGTTGTATTTGGATAATATGCTGAAAGTGATGTAGCGCAAGGTATATTGATAATTCCTAAATTGGTAAGCAGCTGTACTCCTTTTAATTCACCGCCGTTCTGGTCGAACCGGTAAAATGGCTTTCCGGCGGAATTGACTTTCTGGTTCCCTTTTTTTACTGACCAGGCAAGCTCTACATCCGGCGTATTCGTTCCATACCAGAGATTTTCCAGACAGGTAAGCCCAAAATATTTGTCATCAAGAGAAAGAATGGCTCCATAAATGGTATAATTTTCTCCCGTCACCAGCTTTTTGTCCGTTCCGACTCCATTTAAGGAAATCTGGTAATCTCCGTATTTTCCGGTCATGACAAGGTCCGTAACAGATAACCTGCTCACATCCGTCTTTGCATCCGGCAGTTTTGAAAAACTGTATTTCCCATTTGCAACCGTAAGTGTACTGTATGCAGCAGGAACCTCCTTCAAATCTTCAAAATAATAATTCTGTGTCTCTTTCAGACCGGTTTTTAACTGCCTGTAATCTGTTTCCGAAACAGCCACCGGCAGCTTTACACCTAAAATGTACTTGTCATCATGATAAGTGCCCCTTGCAAGTCCATTTGTATCTAAAAAGTTTTTCCGGGTCGCAGTAGAGACTGCATCAAGCTCCTCTGCCTTTTCCACATCTCCAGTCTTTTCTGTTTTATTCTCCCCGTCTTTTTTTTCTGTCTGATTTACATTCCAGACAGCCTGATCTGCCAGTCCATAAGCTGCATAAAGCTCTGTATATGGAACGTTCATCATGATACATTTGTATTTGACTAAATTGGCATTCTCCTCTGCAACTGCAGGAATACCTGCTCTGCCAAAGCCTGTTCCCACTAGGGCAGCACCCGTAATACACGCTGCCAAAAACTTAAATAAATTTTCTTTTTTCATACACTGTATTCCTTCCATCTGATATATTGTCTCTGCAGCAAGGAAGTGATGTTCCTGCCCCGGAAATGCAATATGTTAAAACGTCTTAAATTCCCCTGCGGTCAAAAATAAGACTCTCCCACTGCTGCATCTGTTCCTCTGACATAAAGCCATAGGAAGTACCCATATATCCAATCTTATGTGCAGAGAATAACAGTGCCATACGGATTGCCTGGGAGGAATCATTTACTTTCAGGTAATAATGCAGGAAACAGGCAAATGCCGCATTTCCGGCACCAGCACCATTCACCACATCCTTGGTCTTGACCGGATTATACTTTACATTCAGCTTTTTCTCCCGGTCATACAATACAAGCCCTCCTGCATCCAGCCCCACAATGATAATATCTGTATTGTACTTTTCCGCAATTGATTTTGCAAATTCCTGTGGGTCTTCTTCAATCGTATTATCGCTAAAATAAAGAATATTTGCACTGGAAAGGAAATCCTGATTGTAAATTTCCTTCTGTTTATTGAACTGATGGATTTTTACCGCCAGCTTTTTCTGGTTTTTCTTTGCCACATCAATGAACGGTCTGCAGAAATTCGCATTGGAAAGCACAATAATATCTGCGTCCACCGCTAACGGCTCCACAAGTGACATATCATATTCTGCATTTCTGATATCCTTCAGATCCTCAAACACCTGCTGCTTTCTTTTGTTATCATAAAAAAAGATTTCCGCAGGCGTTTCTTTCAAAACAGGAAGCACATGCTCTGTCGGCAGCGTAATCCGACGGTCCGGCGGATTAAAGGCATTCATGTTCTGATCCTTTCCTACCACTGTCATAAACCTGATTTCATTTCCCAGACTTTTCAATGCC
>CADBMP010000056.1 GCA_902795775.1 uncultured Lachnospiraceae bacterium
ATTGTGCATGTTTTCTGCACATAACTGAGTTTGCTGCTTTTGCAAACTCCGAATGGCTCGTGCTTCGGCACGAGACTATTTTATCATAAACATATAATTCTTATTTACAAGGTAGAACCTTTCTCCTGCATGAAGTGCATATGCCACGTTCGCCTGCAGTCTCGTTCCATTTTCTAAGTAGGTTCCGTTGGTGGATCCAAGATCCATCAGCATCACGCCGCCATCTTGTTTATAAAGTACACAATGGTTTCCGCTGACATTCTTATCATTCCCCCCAAATACGACCTGGCAGGAAGGCTGACGTCCAAACATGATCCTTCCATCCCTGCCCTGTGTATAAGTCCTGCCGGCAAAAAGACCGGACACTCCCTGTACAGAGAGATTAAAATCCATCGGCCTTGGCTGCTGCGCCCCCATATTCATCGGAGATGGATTACCCATTCCAGCCATGTTCATTGGAGACGGATTTCCCATTGGCTGAGGCATTAGATTTATGCCTTCATTTGCATTCATGGACACCTTGCTCCTGCTTTCTTCCGGTTTCTTCTTCGCTACCAAAACAATGATCACGATCAGCACAACCACAACGACTGCTGCCGCAGCAATCACAATGATCATGGTCGTGTTCAGTCCGCCTGCTCCCTCTTTCTCCTCTGAGGAAGTTGCCAGACTGCTCCCTGCTTCTGAACTGGAAATTACTTCTGACGAGCTTATGCCTGTTTCTGAACCAGAAGATTCACCGGAGCTTTCGCTGCCATCGGTTGAACTGCCTCCCTCTAAAATCGACTCCGTAGTATAAGGAATATTATTATTCTTTAACATTGGAATGACCTCTGCCATGCTGACTGCATAATTCAATTCCTCACGTTCCTGTCTTTTTACCTCCAGATAATAATTTGCCGTAATACCAATGGCAACTCCGGATTCTAACACAAGAGGCCCGCCGGAATTTCCATGCCAGAAATCCGTATCCGTCTGGATTTCACGTACACCGGTCGCATGCTGTGTCAGCAGACGGCTGATCAGTCCGGAAGTTACAGACACGTCAGATACGCTTCTCTGGGAAACGGCATCTTTTTCGTCGTTTGCAGCAATCCCCGGGAATCCGCAGGCATATACCACGCTTCCCACCATGCTGTCATCCGGCTCCCTGACTGCCATAGGTTTCCTTTTGTCGGTTGCCTTTTCAATACGAAGAATCGCCACATCTGCATGCTCATCATATGCCACCGGATAAGCCTCTACCGAATCTTTATCATCATAAAAAATTTCAATCCTTGCCTTATCGTAATATTTCTGGTAATCGGTCAGAAGTCTTTTCCTTCCTCTGCCAAGATTCAAGTAATTCTCAATTACATGATGATTCGTCACCAGATACATTGGCTTTTCTCCCGGATTTCCCACAAAGAACCCACTTCCATAGGAAATCTCCCGGTACGACTTTGTTCCTAAAAACCGGACACTTTCCACCACCATCACTACGCTCTCGCGAAACTCTGAAGGGGAAGCCTCCGCTTTTTTTGCCTCTGGAAGAACCAGTCCTGCCCCAAACAGACAGAACATCATCAGGAAAAAATAAAGTCCTCCCAAAGCCTTTCTTTTCTTAATCTGCATCATATTATTCCTCCTTTTTGTTTATTATATGATTCACAGTCCATGCCCAATCGGGCAGGAGGGGGCTTTCCCCCTCTTACCCGCTGTGCCGCCCCGCATGCTGCAGAAGGCAGCTGTTTTTTCTATGCAGACGTGTGCATACTAAATGGACATTTGACCAGTAAAGCCTTTTTCCTGTCAGCAGGCTCCGGCCTACCAGCCGGATTCATCCCAGCTTGCAGGTTTTTTTTGTTTTGGTTTTGGTGTTATACGTGGTTTTGGTCTTGGTGTGACCCTCGGTCTTTGCGTCACTCTTGGTCTTGGTGTAACCCTCGGCGTCGGTTTTGGCGTTGGTTTTGGTGTCGGCTTTGGAGTAGGGGTCGGCTTTGGTCCCTTGCTGATGGTCAGCGTCACCTTGTTTTCCCTGATATTGTATTTTTCCGTATTTTCCGAAGGAGAAATTCCACAGACCTTTCCCTCTGCCACCGATGCATCAAACTCCCGTTTTTCCTTGACCTGAATATGCTCTTTTACCATGCTTTTCAGTTCTTTTTCCGCCCCCTTTAAGCCAGTCCGTTTTACAAGGGTCTGATACAGCTTATCCTGTACCTCCTTTTCGGTCAGACCCTTAAGCCCCGAAAGAGAAACCATGTAATCCTCTTTCTTTCCAAGGGACATTGCCACCTTTACCTGATTTACCGCTGACAGATCCACAAGCTCTCCGGCAGCCGGCTCCTGCTTTGCCGCTTTTCCATACGGCTGTGCTTCATCATAGACTTCTTTTTCATAAAGCACCTTCAGCCCATACTCTGCCAAAAAGCTTTCCGCATCTGCTTTTGATTTTCCAAGCACGCTCCCCAGCACAAGATGGCGGCTGCTCGTTACCACCAGCTCCAGTTTCTCCTCTCCGATCACGGAACCCGGAGCAATGCTCTGACTTCTGATTTCCTCAGAAACAGCATTTTTATCATACTCATATTTTATTGTAATATCCTCAAGCTTCAGCGGAATCCCGGAAGCAGATAAATTTGACTCCAGATCATCTAAAGAGCTTCCCTCCAGACGAATCATCTTTGCTGTCTTATCAATGACTCCGGTATCCTCAATGCTCCGGTTCTTATCCTTTGACACCATGATGGTTGCGCCAATGCCCACAGCAGCCAGAACAAGTGCTGCCACAAGTGCCGCAATCCTTGCTGCAAACGGAATCCTTGAAAGAATCCCCTTGTGCTCGGGCGTCTCTTCCTTAAAGATCCACTCCGGCTCATACACAGGCTCAAAATCCGCTCCACCAAGCACCTCCATAAATTCCTCTGCGCTCTGCAGGCGGTGCTCCGGCTTCACATTCAGGCATACCATGATTCCAAGCTCTGCCTCCTCCGGAAGCTCTGCCCCAAGCTCGGAAGGGGTCGGTATCTTTTCATTCCTAAGCCTCTCATTTGCCGGTACCGGCTTCTGTCCGGTAAGCATCCGGTAAAAAAGTGCTGCCACCGCATACAGATCCGTATATGCTCCCTGCTCCGTCCTCCTGCTGTACTGCTCAATTGGTGCATATCCGCTCTTTAATACGATTTCCGTCTTTGCACTTGTATGGCTGCTGTCCGAAGTACGAAGCGCAGCACCAAAATCAATCAGCTTGATAATTCCTTCCTTCGTAATAAATATATTATCCGGTGCAATATCCCTGTGAAGCACCCCACGTTTATGTACTTCTTTTAATGTATAAAGCACTGTCAGGATAACCCTCTTGCACCACTCATAATCACGCTTGTTTCCGTTTTTCTTTAAAATGGTCTTTACATCTGTTCCCTCTAAATATTCCATGACAATGTAACCGGTGCCATTTGCTTCAAAGACAGAATAGATTTTGACCACGCCCTTGATATCCTGCAATTCCGCAACACTTCTGGCTTCCTCCAGAAACTGGGCAAGACCGTTCTTGAAACGTTCCCCCCCTGTGCCTTCTGTACCGGATATGGTCAGACCGTCTTCCTCACGCCTACAGAACTGTCTTGGATAGTATTCCTTGATTGCCACCTTTGCCAAAAGCGTTGTATTCCATCCAATATAGGTATGGCCAAACCCTCCGGAGCCAATCGGTTTTCCCACAATATATTTGCCATCTAACTCTGTACCTGGCTTTAAAAACTGCTGCTCCACCGTAAGGTCATCCACATCAGCACCACAGTGCGGACACTTCTTTACGTCATCCCCGACCTCCTCCATACAGGTATAACAAAATTTCATGTTCTCACTCCAATCTTATTCGTCCACGCCAAAAATATAAATACTTTTGTCATTTACTAAAATATCATTATTGCTCATCTGACGGCTGTGTTTCTGCCGACGGTTTTTTTGTTGCCGACGGCTTTTTTGTTGCCGACGGCTTTTTTGTTGCCGACGGTTTTTTTGTAACCGATGGCTTTTTTGTCACTGACGGTTTTCTCGCAGTAACAGGCTTTTTGGTAACTGCCGGTTTCTTTACCGGTACAGGGGAAGGCGTCGGCGTTGGGGACGGCTCCAGAAATACCGTTACCGTATCCCCCTCTTTAAAAAGATATTCCTCTCCCTTTACACGAATTTTCTTCTTATGCCGAATCTGAATATTCTTTACCAGATCTCCGGCTCCCTCCTGTACCAGAGTAATCTTCCTGATCTCCTTCAGCTTTTTCAAAAGCCCCTGTGCATCTGTCGTCTTATAATCAATCGTTTGAAAGACCACCCCGAACAAAGCACCTGTCATCTCGTCAGAACGATATGTTTTTCCTTTTTTCAATGCCTGGGAAACAATATATCCCTTTCCGTATTTCTGTAAAAGAGAATAATACTCCCCGGACACCGGAAGCGTTTCCTTTTCTTTGTTCATCCTCACTTTCTTTTTCCCCTCGGAGGAATAGGTATCCACCTGAAAAGGAACCTTCTGAACATACATTCCTGTATAATCTTTCATTGCCTGAATCCAGTAAATATCTCCCGTATACTGCCATATACATTTTATGTCATCAAACACCAGAAGCTCATCACTCTTTGTTTTATCAGAAAGCTCCTCCGGTTTGATCTTCCTTCCATTTTTCAACTCTATTTCAAAGATCCTGCCATAAGGCTTTGATTTTGGTTTCTTTTTTACTGCTAAAAGACGGATCTGCTCCTTTCTCTCCGGAGTAAACAGATAACGGGGAGCTGTCCATTTCCGCACATCTTTATATTTTGCACGTCTGGAAGTAATCACCGTACATTTAACTTCAACTTTTTCGTTCTTTTTTCCTTTCTGCGCCACGCTGTCCAATGCTGTTCCCGCACTGACAGACTGTGCCGCAATCCGCTCTCCGTTCTCCTCTTTTGAAAAGACAATCTCCGCCTTTAAGGAAATCCCCTTTTCCTCTGCTGTCTTCATGGCTTCCTCTAACGAAGCACATTTTGTCAGATCCGGCATTTTTTCCGATTTGTCAGTGACCACTGCCTGCTTCACAGGTTCCTTTTTTCCAAGGCTCTGTACCGCAAGAAATGAAACAATCCCAATTCCTGCCACCAAAACACCTGCTGCAAGAATACTGAACAGACCTTTTTTTCCAAATCCTTTTTTCTCTTTCACCAGACGTCGTTTTGTATCAGGAGAGCATAATTCCTGCAAAAAGATTCCTGCGGTTTCCGTCCGGTCCGCCTGATGTACATTCAATGCATTCATCAGAGCATTTTCCATATATTCCGGAAGCCTGACACCTGCTTCAGACGGAGAAACCATTTCATCTCCAAATGCCCTTGCTACGGATTCTACCGGCACATGACCGGTAAGCATCCGGTACATGACTGCTGCCAGCGCATATACATCAGAAGCCGGGGTACGGATTCCAAAGCTGCGGTACTGCTCCTCCGGTGTGTAGCCCCGCTTATAAAGAGCCGACAGGTTCTTGGTGTTTTCGGAAGTCTCATACCTTGCCGTACCAAATTCAAAAAGAACCGCCTCTCCTTCTACTGTCATATATATGGTATCCGGCGCAATATTACTGTGCAGAATCCCCTGTCCATGCAGCACAGAGAGACCGGAAAGCAGATGCTTCATAATTTCTGCCGTCTCTTCCACAGTAAAATGTACACCCTCCTCCAACTGCTCCTTTAAGGTCTGTCCCTCCAGATATTCTGTAACCACATAACCTGTATCATTTTCAGCAATGCACTCATAAACCTCTATGATGCCCGGTATCTTCCCCAGCCTCTCCAGATTTGCTGCTTCATTCAGGAAAAATACCAGTCCCTGCCCGAATTTTGCAAGAGCATCCCCGGAATAGATTGTCACCCTGCTCTCTCCACCGGAACGGGTGGAAAAATCAATCGGCAGATACTCATGAATCCAGACTTTCCGGTTCTGCTCCGCATCCATACCAATATAGGTAACTGTATAGCCATGATACCCAAGTGCCCGCCCCACAATATATTTTCCTTCAATAATGGTACCGGGCGGCAGAAAAACAGATTCCGCCTGCTTTTCCTCAATAAAACCGCAGACAGGACACTTCACCTCTGCGTCGTCTATCTCATTCATACACCCCATACAAAGCTTCATATACACACTCTCTTTCCATTTCTGTCATACATCCCTGCCACACTCACACCCTTAGAAAACCTGTTCTGTTCCAAGTCCTGTTCAAAAACGCCCTTGAACCTGCTTTTAAGCTTCCTTTATCAGAATGTAACTCCCCAGAAGGTACCAGTCCTCCTCTTTTTTTAATTTTTCCAGCACTGCCTTTGGAATCCCGCTGTATTCAAAATAATTCACACAGGCTTCTTTCTGGATTGGCATCTCAGACGTTCCATCCCCTTCGGCACCATAGTTCGTCTGTGCAGCTTTTCCAAGAAGTGTCCACAGAAAACGCTCACAGGCAAGCTGTTCAGATTTTCCGGATTTTGCTGAAATGCTGAAGCAATTTGTATATCTCATTTGAAACTTATTTTTCCTGCCCAGTAAAAAAATTTTTGTCTCCCTCATCCGGGAATGATTTTTATCATCAAGGTCATTATATCCCGGCAGAAATGCACGTTCTCCCATTCCTGCCACCATGCCCTTTCCATATGTGCCTGCCGGTCCCTGCCATTCCTCTTTTGCCGGCTTTTCCTTTTCTTCATAAATCTGCTGCAGCAGGGAGGAGAATTTAGCATTTTTTAAAACAATTCCATTTGCCTGGAAACTCGATGGCAGAAAAAGCATGGTCAGATAATTCTGGTACGGCTGCCTGACAGAAAATATTTCTTCCTTATCAGCCATAAGCTTTTCTGCATCCAGAATTTCCGTTTCTTCATCCAGATAATTGCTCTTATGCCCCTCCTTTACAGAATCAGATACATCATACGCATAATAAAGAAGCGTATCTAATCTGGTCGGCATCCGGTCCGCTTCCGGAAAATATTTTTCATAATTCTCCTCAGAAAGAAAATAATATTTTTCCGTATCCAGTGCCGCATATACATTTTCTTTTAAATTCACCGTAGCATATCCGCTCAGGTCCACCTGGTCGCTGACGAACATGTCCGGCATATTTTTTGTATTTTTTACTTTTTCTAATTCCTCCGGCAGATTTTCCTTTACCACCACTGATATTTCAGAAACATTTTTATTATCTGTGACCACTTTTTTTGTTTTTTCGTCTGCCCCTTCTCCCATATTGATGAACTCTCCGCCCACACTGGAATCATCTGCACCCATGCCTGCAATCCGCTCCAGATCCTCCTTTGTTTCTTCATCATCCACCCAGATGGTAATTTTTGTTCCTTTCTCAATGGAGTCATGAAACATTGGATTTTCCGGCTTAAAAAGAGTGATTCCAAGCACGACTGCAACTCCTGCCACCATTACACCTGCAGCCAGAAGCCCGGTCTTTAAAAGCCTTGCATTTTTTTTCTTTTTTGCTTTGCTTTCCGGATACTCTGCCATGCGCTTATTCATTAAGGAATCTTCTAACTGTGTAATATTCTGGATTCTAAGCTCCGGTGAAACAGCCAGGGCTTCCATGATGGTCCTGTCCAAATTCGGCTCAATATCAATTCCAAGTGCCAGGGGAGACTGCAGCTCATCCTGAGGTTCACGCTTTGACGCAGCCTGCGGCTTAGTTCCCGTAATCAGCTGATACAGAATCGCCCCCACAGAATAAACATCAGAAACATAGCCCTGCTTTCCGTTCTTTCCATAAAGCTCCGGTGCGGAATATCCTTCTTTCACAATGATATCCACCTTGATGTCACCGGTATCCTCCATAAAGTAAGCAGAGCCAAAATCAAAGAGCTTAATGGCTGCATCTCCGGAAATAAAAATATTGTCCGGACTGATATCCCGGTGGACAATTCCCTCTGCATGTATTTTTTTTACTGCACCGGCAAGCGCAAGCGTAATATTTACCGCAGCCTCACTGTCCACCCTTCCCCTGTCTTCCATATATTTTTTTAACAGGGTTCCTTCCAGATATTCCATGACAATATACGCTGTCTGATTCGCCTCAAAATAATCATAAACATTGACAATATCCTTCGCATTTCCAAATCTGGCAATACTCTGTGCCTCCGTCATAAAACGCTTCAGATGCGCCCGGTAGTGCGCCGCCTGCCTGCCAAAAAGCAGCTTAATCTCCTGTTCTCCTGCTCCGCGCGTTACCATGCCCGCAGGATAAAATTCCTTGATGGCAACTACGACTCCTAACATCTGGTCATAACACCGGTAGGTAATTCCAAAACCACCTTCCCCAATCACAGGTCCTGTGACAAAATGTTCTCCCAGAACGGTTCCCGGCATTAAATGATATGGCTGCAGCGGAGGTGTTCCCTCCACATGGCCACAATATGGGCAGACTTCATACTGCCCCTTTACCCGGAAACAAAACATACATAAATCGTTCATTCTCTATACCCTTCCTGCCCGTTACTGTTGACAGGCTGTAAATCATAACCTGAAAGCGTTACAGTCCACACTTGCATGTGACCTGAAAGCGTTACTATATTTTAATTTTTCTGCATCCCGGCAAGAATATCATTCCAGTTAAAATTCGCATTGCAAAGAGGCATAAAGACAAGATCCACATCCCCGACGGTTATTTTATCATATGGCTTAATTGGTACCGGCGTCAGCACCACTTCGTCGTTATGATATACTAAGCTGCTGGAATCTCCCGGCTGAACCAGATACAAATGCTTTTTCGGCTCATAGACCACAATGGCATGACGGCTTCTGGAAACACTTTTATCTCCGGTCAGTGCAATATCCATATCTTCTCCACGACCAATGAAATTCCGTCCGGTGATCAAACGGAAATCTTCGCCAATATGCGTTCCGCTCACTGCAATCAGCCACCCCACGCATGGTGCAGACACCGCAGGCTTTCTTGGTGCTGCTCCCTTAGATATGCCTTTTGCACTTCCCGGAGCTACGGTTCCTGCCACTTCAGAAAACAGTTCATCCATAAATGCCATGGTATGGTCATCATCATCATCAATGACCGGCTGTTCCTGCTGCGGCTGTATAAAAGAAGCTCCTCCTGCCATTTCATTTTCCGGCATCAGAGGCATGGTCGCATCAATCGGCTGGATTGGAATTGCTTCCGGCTGCTCCGGTGCCATATCCATCACAGGCATCTG
>CADBMP010000057.1 GCA_902795775.1 uncultured Lachnospiraceae bacterium
GAGAGTGGCGACAGAAAGGTAAATGCAAAAAGCATCATGGGAATGATGGCTCTTGGCCTGGATTCTGGAGAAGAAGTTGTGGTATCGGCAGATGGCGAGGATGAAACAAATGCCATGCATGATATTGAGAGGTATCTGAGTGCTGCAAAGGCATAATAAGAGGGAAAGAAAAGGGTAGCAGTGAAAGAATTTACAGAGTCTCCATGTGGGACTCTTTTTATTCTTCCGTAGAAAATTGTGTGCATCCGCTGGAGGTTTCATTGTAAACCCACTTTCATTTATGGTGGCGCCGGAAATCTGGCATGTGGGTCAGTTGTGGAGCAGAACAAAAAAAAGATACAGGGGGATGGATATGGGATTTGCGCATTTACATTTGCATACGGAGTATTCCTTGCTGGACGGTTCCTGCAAGATAAAAGAGCTTTTTCCTCGTGCAAAGGAGCTCGGGATGAAACATGTTGCCATTACGGATCATGGAAACATGTATGGAGTCATTGATTTTTATAAGGCGGCAAGGGCAGCCGGAATCAATCCGGTAATCGGGTGTGAGGTCTATGTTACGACCGGTTCCAGACATGACAGGGAAAATGTGAAGGGTGGAGAGCGGTACAACCATCTGGTGCTTCTGGCGGAAAACAATCAGGGATATGCCAATTTAATGAAGATTGTATCGCTTGGATTTACAGAGGGATTTTATTATAAACCAAGGGTGGATTATGAAGTTTTAGAAAAGTATCATGAGGGAATCATTGCGTTAAGTGCCTGCCTGGCAGGAATTGTGGCAGGTTTCCTAAAACGGGGGATGTATGAGCAGGCAAAAAAAGAAGCACTCCGGCTTTCCGGTATTTTTGGGGAGGAGCATTTTTACTTAGAGCTGCAGGACCATGGGATTACAGAGCAGCAGACAGTGAATCAGGGGCTTTTGCGGATGCATCAGGAAACCGGACTTCCACTTGTGGCAACAAATGATGTGCATTATATCATGAAGGAGGATGCGGAGCCGCACGATATTCTTTTGTGCATCCAGACCAAAAAACTGGTGACAGACGAGGACAGGATGCGCTATGAGGGAGGGCAGTTTTATTTTAAATCAGAAGAGGAAATGCGCAGGCTTTTTCCGTATGCAGAGGAGGCAGTAGATAATACCGAAAAGATTGCAGAACGTTGTCATGTGGAGATTGCCTTTGGAGAATATAAGCTGCCAAAGTTTGATGTTCCTTCGGGATATACGTCAGAGGGATATCTGCTCCATCTTTGTGAGGAAGGGTTAAGAAAACGATACGGGGCGCAGGCCGGGGAGCATATGGAACGGATGGAGAAAGAGCTTTCTGTTATCCGGAAAATGGGCTTTGTGGATTATTTTTTGATCGTATGGGATTTTATACGGTTTGCAAGAGAAAATAATATCAACGTGGGCCCGGGGCGCGGGTCTGCGGCAGGAAGTATTGTGGCATATTCACTTGGAATCACGAATATCGATCCAATCCGTTATCAGCTTTTATTTGAGCGTTTTTTAAACCCGGAGCGTGTGACCATGCCGGATATTGATATTGATTTCTGTTATGAAAGAAGGTCGGAGGTCATTGATTATGTAACGGAAAAGTACGGAAAAGACCATGTGGTGCAGATTGTAACGTTTGGAACACTGGCGGCGCGCGGTGTAATACGTGATGTGGGACGTGTCCTGAATCTTCCGTATAATTATGTGGACGGAGTGGCAAAGGCGGTTCCAACAGCACTTGGCATTACAATAGAAAAGGCTCTTGATATGAATCCGGAGTTCAGGGAGCTTTATGATACAGATGAACAGGCAAAGAATCTGATTGACATGTCAATGCGCCTGGAGGGACTTCCGCGTCATACTTCCATTCATGCTGCGGGCGTGCTCATCAGTCCAAAGCCTGTGGATGAATATGTTCCGCTTTCAAGGGCATCAGACGGGACAATTACGACACAATATACCATGACGACCTTAGAGGAGTTAGGTTTGCTGAAAATGGATTTTTTAGGACTCCGTACACTGACAGTAATCCAGAATGCAGCGCATATGTCGGGGCTTCCGGATGATACTGTCATGGATATTGATTTTGACGATAAAAAAGTATATGACATGATCGGTGCAGGGCGCACAGAGGGTGTTTTTCAGTTGGAGAGTGCCGGAATGACCAAATTCATGACGGATTTAAAACCGGAAAATATGGAGGATGTGATTGCCGGTATTTCGCTTTACCGGCCGGGACCAATGGATTATATTCCGCAATATATCCATGGAAAAAACCACAAGGAAGATGTTTCATATGATTGTCCGCAATTAGAGCCTATTTTGGAGCCGACGTATGGCTGCATTGTATATCAGGAGCAGGTCATGCAGATTGTAAGGAGCCTGGCTGGATATAGTTTCGGCAGGAGCGACCTGGTGCGCAGGGCAATGGCAAAGAAGAAGGAATCTGTAATGGCTGCAGAACGCAGAAATTTTGTGTATGGAAACGAAGCAGAGGGTGTGAAGGGCTGCATTGCAAATGGAATTTCAGAGCAGGTGGCAAATAAGATTTTTGATGATATGACGGATTTTGCAAAATATGCGTTCAATAAGTCACATGCAGCGGCGTATGCGGTGGTGGCGTATCAGACCGCTTATTTAAAATATTATCATCCGGTGGAATTTATGGCGGCACTTATGACCTCGGTTCGCGATAATACAGGGAAGATTTTAAATTATGCCGTTACCTGCAAAAAATTAGGAATTGAAATGGAACGTCCGGATGTCAATAAAGGGGATGCAATGTTTATGGCAGATTCCGGGAAAATACGGTATGGTATGGCGGCCATCAAAGGAATTGGGGATGGTGTCGTGGAAAAGCTTGTCAAGGAACGTGAGGAAAACGGTCCGTATGTTTCGCTGGAGGATTTTATGACACGTCTTACTTCAAAGGAAGTAAACAAAAATACCATTGAAAATCTGATCAAGGCAGGTGCATTTGACGGATTTGAGGGTACCAGAAAGCAGAAAATGCTCGTATACCAGCAGATGTTAGATCATATCAATAAAGAAAAAAAAGATCACATTGAAGGGCAGCTTTCCTTGTTCGATATGGAAGATGAGGCTTTTTCCGTGGAAAACAAGATCACATATCCGGATGTGGGCGAATTTGAAAAGGAAGAACTTTTTGCTTATGAAAAAGAGGTGCTGGGTATTTATCTGAGCGGTCATCCCCTAATGGAATACATGGAGCTGATGAAGAAGAATTGTACCAGAAAATCTACAGATTTTCAGGCAGAGGAACAGGAGGGGGAGCAGGAGGGGCAGGAAGCTTCTTATAACGTGGTGAATGGCGAGAATGCTGTTATTGGCGGGATTCTGACCCAAAAAAGTGTGAAGGTGACAAAGAACAATACCTTAATGGCGTTCCTGACCATAGAAGATTTGTACGGAAGCGTGGATGTTACGGTGTTTCCGAAGGATTATGAGAAATATAAGCAGGTGCTTACCGGGGACCGGAAGTTATTTATCAAGGGCAGGGTCGATATCAATGAACGGCGGGGTGCCCAGTTTCTCTGCAGCGCAGTGATTCCGTTTGAGGATGTGCCTTGTGAGCTCTGGCTTCGGTTTCCTGATGTGGCTTCGTATGAAAAAGGAGCAGGGGAGTTGGAACGGAAGCTGTCATCATTTGAAGGACAGGATGAGATTTCTATCTACGCAGAGGCGGAAAAAAAGGTAAAACATTTAAAAAATAAAATAAAAGTGGATGCCAGAAAGGTAGTACAATCGGGGATTTTGGAATATTTAGGCACCGGTTCGGTGATAATCACTGAAAAGAGTATTGAAAAATAATGCGTTTTGGCGTAAAATCTTATTGTACCAAGTGAGGAGGAGGCGGAAGATGAGTGATACAATAAAAACGATTGGCGTATTAACGAGTGGTGGGGATGCTCCCGGTATGAATGCTGCAATTCGTGCAGTGGTCAGGACCGGTATTGCAAATGGATTAAAGGTAAAGGGAATCAGACGTGGTTATGCCGGGCTTCTGGAAGAAGATATTTACGAGATGGGAAATCTGGACGTTTCTGATATCATTCAGACCGGTGGTACGATTCTCTATACAGCACGCTGTCTGGAGTTCAAAGAGGAAGAATACCAGAAAAAGGGCGCAGATATCTGTAAAAAGCATGGGATTGATGGCGTGGTGGTCATTGGCGGTGACGGCTCTTTTAATGGTGCCAGCAGGCTGGCGGCGCATGGAATCAATACGATTGGCGTACCGGGAACCATTGATTTGGATATTGCCTGTACAGAGTACACAATTGGTTTTGATACAGCAATCAATACGGCAATGGAGGCGATTGACAAGCTGCGTGATACTTCTGAGTCGCATGAGCGGTGCAGCATTATTGAGGTCATGGGAAGGACTGCGGGGCACATTGCACTGTGGACCGGAATTGCGAGCGGTGCTGAATATATCCTGACTACTGAGCAGTATCATGGAGATGTCATGCGTATTGTAAAAAAAATACAGGACAGGCGCCGTTTGGGAAAGAAAAATCACATTATTGTAAATGCTGAAGGAATTGGGAATTCAAATGAAATGGCAAAGGTCATTGAAATTGCCACCGGAGTAGAAACAAGGGCTACCATTTTAGGGCATATCCAGCGTGGAGGAAATCCTACATGCAGGGATCGTGTTTTTGCATCAGCGATGGGGGCAAAGGCGGTTGAACTTCTTTGTGAGGGGAAGACAAACCGCGTCGTGGGATATCATCATGGAGAATTTGTGGATTATGATATTCAGGAAGCTTTGGCAATGGAAAAGGGATTGGATCCATATCTGTTCCATATTACGAAAAAGCTGACAACGAGATAAGAAGCTGCCGGATTTGCACTGCGTAGCAGCAAATATTGTTGCAAATCCTTGCATATTAAAAAAGGATAGGAGGTAGTAATTTTTATGAAAAAAATTTTCAAGGGTCTGGTGGTTATTGGAGCCATCGTTGGAGGGGCTGCAGGAGCAGTTTATCTTCTGAGCAGAAAAAATAAGGATGACTTTGGTGATTTTGATGATGAAGATTTTGAAGATATCTTTGCAGAGGATGAAGAAGATGACAGGGATTATGTGACTCTGGATATTGATGCAAAGGAACAAAAAGAAGATGTCTCCAAAGAATCCGGGGAAGAAGAGACTGCACAGGCTTAAGAAAATACTGTGGCAGGACTGTCAGAAAAGCATCCGTTCGTTACTGTTTACGGTAACATCAGTCATAGTAATTTTGTGAAAAAAGGGGTTGTCAGGTTATGACAATCCCTTTTCTTTCTGTCCCTTTCCGGCACGTTTTTTTGTTTTCACATTTGCCACAGAAAGAGTTTTTCCGTTAAAGGAAATTTCCTGCTGGTCAGGAGAAATGACGGTGGCAAATTGTAAGGAGTCGTTTTCGGCTAAGGTGATGCCTTTGATTCCCCGGCTGGTCTTTTTTAATTCGCTCACCTCGTAAAGCGGGAAACACAGGGAAAGTCCCTGTTTCGTTATCAGAAGGACGCGTTCGTCCGGATTGATGACATCCATGACGGTGAGAGCTGTCATTCCAATGACCAGATCCCCGTCTGCCAGCTTGGTAGAGGAAATCACAGAACGGTTCGTTTCAAATTCGATTCCTGACACCTGCTTTACAAATCCGGCTTTTGTTGCAAAAAACAACTGGGATTCCAAAAGATTTTCCAGCGCAATATAAAACAATACTGTTTCTTCTTCCAGTTTGCACAAGGTCTGGATCAATACTCCCTTATCGCGGTTCCGCCCTTTTGGAATGTTCATTGCCTTAATCTGGTACATATTTCCTTCTTCTGTAAATACACAAAGCTTGTCCGTATTTTTGATTGGGATGATATGCGTGTATTCCTGCAGGTTTTCTGCGGCAATCCTGGAGTAGCTTGTGCTGTCTACGGCTTTAATATATCCAAAGCGGTCAATCAAAAGGAACAGATCTTCTTCCTTGATTTCTTCCACATATTTTTCATATTCCAGATTTGCAAGCTCTGTCCTTCTGGGACGTGCCAGCTTCTTTTTGTAAGTCTTTAAGCGTTCTATGATAATTTTATGCAGTTCGCTGATATCGCCTAAAATCCGCTCATAATCGGCAATATTTTCATGTAAGGTGCCGCTTTCCTGATGGAGTTTTAAGAGTTCCAGGCCAATCAGCCTGCTAAGCGGCATGGCAAGGATGGCATCTGCCTGACGTTCCGTAAAATCAAGGGCAGCAGCTTCTTTTTCAGATTTTTTGCTTTTAAAACGGATTCCTTCTGTAAGTCCGGAAGTGAGGCATCCTTTTGCCTGTTTTATGGATTCACTTCCTCTGAGGATTTCAATAATCAGGTCGATTACATCGGTTGCCTTTATCAATCCGTCTACAATTTCCAGACGGTCCTTTGCTTTGGCCAAAAGATGTTCATATTCCTTTGTATAAAGCTCCTCCTGAAAGGCTAAAAACTCCTGCATAAGTGTTTTTAGCGTAAAGGTAATTGGCTGTTTGTTCTTTACAGCCAGCATATTGACACTGTAGGTATCTTCCATTGCGGTTTTTTGGTAAAGGCCGTTCAGAAGGTTGTTGATGTCCCGGTCCTTTTTTACCTCAATGACAAGGCGGATTCCTTCCTTGGAGGATTCATCGCGTACATCATAAATTTCATCGAAGACCTTATCTTTCATCAATGTGACAAGGTTTTCATAGAGCTTTGCCTTATTTCCTGCCACAGTATATGGAATTTCGGTAATTATGATGTTCTGTCTGCCATTCTCCCCTTTTTCAATTTCTGTTTTTGCGCGAAGCTTTATTTTTCCCTCGCCGGTTTCATAAATCTGTTCCATTTCATCGGCATTTGTAATAATGGCACCTGTTGGAAAATCCGGTCCTTTTATATATTTCATCAGTCCTTTTGTGGAAATTTCCGGATTCTTAATATATGCGGCCGCACCATCAATGACTTCACCGATGTTATGCGTCGGGATATTCGTTGCCATTCCGACTGCAATTCCTGTGGTGCCATTGATCAAAAGATTTGGAAGGGTGGCAGGCAGTACCAGGGGCTCTTTTTCACTTTCATCAAAATTCGGTCCAAAAGGCACCAGTCCCTTGTCCAGATTTTCCAAAAGTGTCATGGCACCTGTGGAAAGCCTGGCCTCGGTATAACGCATGGCGGCAGCACCGTCCCCGTCAATGGAGCCAAAATTTCCATGACCATCCACAAGCGGCATGGTAAGGGAAAAATCCTCTGTCATATGTACCAGCGCGTCATAAATGGAGCTGTCTCCATGTGGGTGGTATTTACCCATGGTATCTCCCACGATACGCGCACTTTTTCTGTGCGGCTTTTCCGGGGAAAGCCCAAGTTCTGTCATGGCGTAAAGGATTCTTCTCTGGACAGGCTTTAAGCCATCCCTGACATCAGGAAGTGCCCTGGCAATAATGACGCTTACGGCATAATCCCTGTATGAATTTTTCATTTCATCTGCAAAATCAATTTGTATGATAGATGCTTCTTTTTTCATGTTCATTCTCCTGATTTATTCCATTTTCTGCTTCGGATTTTCATTGTCAGATATCAAGTGTGGCATATTTTGCCTCTTCCATGATGAACTGGCGTCTGGGCGGGACATTCGTGCTCATTAAGGTGGTCGTGATATCGTCTGCCTCCACCGTATCACTAATGGAAACCTGGGCAAGAATCCGGCTTTCCGGGTTTAAGGTGGTTTCCCAGAGCTGTTCTGCGTCCATTTCTCCAAGTCCTTTGTAACGCTGGATGCTTATGATTTTATTGTCCTTATTTTTCCGGAATTTTTCCAGCTCAAAATCATTAAATACATATTCGGAATATTTTTTCTTTTTACGTTTATTTTCTTCGGCAGAAGCTTTTTCTGTTTTTTTTGCTGCGCCTGTTTTTTCATAATCCACTTTATAAAGCGGCGGAAGTCCGCGGTAAATTTTTCCAGAGTAGATCAACTCTGGCATAAAGCGGTAGAAAAAGGTCAAAAGGAGTGTGCTGATATGTGCGCCGTCCACGTCCGCATCGGTCAGGATGATGATTTTGTCGTAACGGAGCTTATTTATATCAAATTCGTCCCCGATTCCACAGCCAAACGAAGCAATCATGGCTTTTATTTCGTTATTCTGTAATATTTTTTCAAGAGAGGCTTTTTCCACATTTAAAATTTTTCCGCGCAGAGGCAGCACTGCCTGTGTCTTTCTGTTCCTTGCGGTTTTTACCGTACCGCCGGCAGAATCTCCCTCCACGATATATACCTCGCATTCCTCTGGATTTTTGGAGCTGCAGGAGGCGAGCTTGCTTTTTGCCTCTGTATCATTTAATTGTTTCAGGACTGCTGTTCTTGCTTTGTCGCTCGCCTTTCTTGCGTTATAGGATTTTAAGGAGTTATCAAGGATCTTTTTTAAGAGGTCTATGTTTTTATCCAGATAACGCTGTACTTCGGTACCGAATACATCTTCCACTGCTGTTTTTGCATCGGTGTTTCCAAGCTTTGTTTTTGTCTGGCCTTCAAACTGGGGGTCCGGATGTTTGATGGAGATAATGGCCACCAGACCGTTCCGTATGTCCTTTCCGTCAAAATTTTCGTCCTTCTCTTTCAGAATTCCAAGTTCCCTTGCATAAGAATTCATTACGCGCGTCAGTGCTGTTTTAAAGCCGGTCACAAGGGTTCCGCCATCCACGACATTGATGCGGTTGCAGTAAGAATTGATCTGTTCGGAAAAACTGGTGGTGTACTGCAGGGCAATTTCCACTTCAATTTCTCCGCTTCTTCCTTCTATATAAATTGGTTCTTTATGAAGAACAGAAGCATCCCTGTTGATATATTTTACAAAGCTTAAAATGCCAAATTCTTCCAGATAAGTGATTTCTTCATTGTCAAATTCATTTTTGTAAATGAGTTTCAGGTTTTTATTTAAAAAGGCAATCTCCTTCAGCTTTTTTTTGACCACATCTGCCTTAAAAACAGTTGTTTCAAAAATTTCTTCATCCGGGTAAAATGTGACTTTTGTGCCGGTGTTCTTTTTGGCGCATTTTCCAACCACGGGAAGGGCACCGTTTTCTAATTTTACGGCAGGCTTTCCGCCGTTCTTATATTCATCGCGGTAGATCATGCCGTCCCGTTTTACTTCCACGATCATTTTTTTGGATAACGCATTTACGACAGAGGAGCCGACGCCATGAAGTCCGCCTGATACTTTGTAGACCCCGCTTCCAAATTTGCCGCCTGCGTGAAGTACGGTATAAACAACACGTACTGTGGGGACTTTTTTTGTCGGGTGCATGTCCACAGGTACTCCGCGCCCGTTATCCTCAATACAGATACCGCCGTCTTTTTTTTTTTTTTTTTGGATTTCACTGCAGAAACCTGCCAGATGCTCATCAATGGCATTGTCTAAAATTTCCCAGATCAGGTGATGGAGCCCCCTGTTTCCGGTGGAACCGATATACATCCCCGGCCGTTTTCTGACCGCCTCCAGTCCCTCTAAAACAACGATTTCTTTTCCTGTATATTCACTCATGAGTTCCCTCCGTTTTAATGATTTCTGTTGGGTAACAGCATTTATTGTAACACAAAACAAAAAGAATGCAAGCAGCACTTCATTTGCTCCCTGATTTGTTGCTTGTAAAGATAAGTGATTTATGGTAGTATGTTTTTTGTTATTGTATTTACATTTGAAATAAAAAATAACATGTGGTGTGGAAATGTATATATTTAAGAAAGGACGAAGGAAACGATGAAAAAAATACCATTTGTAACAAAGGAACAGATTGAAAAAATTGTGAAGGATTATCCGACTCCGTTTCATATTTATGATGAAAAAGGAATCCGGGAAAATGCAAGGAGGGTGAAGCAGGCATTTTCCTGGAACAAAGGTTTTCGTGAATATTTTGCCGTAAAAGCCACCCCGAATCCGTATATATTAAAAGTGCTGCAGGAGGAGGGCTGTGGTGTGGACTGCTCCTCACTTACTGAGCTGATGATTTCGGAAAAATGCGGGTTTCATGGTTCGGACATCATGTTTTCTTCCAATGTTACTCCGGCTGAGGAGTACAAAAAAGCAAAAGAATTGGGGGCATATATCAATTTAGATGATATTACCCATATTGAATTTTTAGAAGAAGCTGCCGGGATTCCGGAAACCATCTGCTGCCGCTTTAATCCGGGCGGGGTGTTTAAAATGGGAACGGATATTATGGACAATCCGGGAGATGCAAAGTATGGAATGACAAAAGACCAGCTCATAGAAGCGTTTAAACGGTTAAAAGAATTGGGAGCAAAGCGTTTTGGCATCCATTCCTTCCTGGCATCGAATACTGTTACCAATGAATATTATCCAACGCTTGCGGGAATACTGTTTGAATTAGCGGTCGAGGTAAAAGAAAAGACTGGCGTGGAGCTTGCATTCATCAATCTTTCCGGTGGAATCGGAATCCCTTATTCTCCGGAGCAGGAGCCGAATGATATTGCAGTCATTGGAGAAGGTGTCAGAAAGCAGTTTGAAAAATATATGGTTCCTGCAGGTCTTTCCGATGTGGCAATCTTTACAGAGCTTGGAAGATTTATGGCAGGCCCTTATGGCGGCCTTGTCACAAAGGCAATCCATGAAAAGCATATTTATAAGGAATATATCGGGGTGGATGCGTGTGCGGTCAACCTGATGCGCCCGGCAATGTATGGTGCGTATCATCATATTACGGTACTTGGCAAGGAAAATGAACCATGTGACCATGTATATGATGTAACAGGTTCCCTGTGTGAGAATAATGATAAATTTGCCATTAACAGGAAACTTCCTAAAATTGATATGGGGGATTACCTGTTCATCCATGATACCGGTGCACATGGATTTTCCATGGGATATAATTATAACGGAAAGTTAAGGTCAGCAGAGCTTTTATTAAAAGAGGATGGCAGCGTAAAGCTGATACGTCGTGCGGAAACACCAAAGGATTATTTTGCGACGTTTGATTTTTCTGATGAGTTCAGGTTTTAAAAAAATAAAAACATAAAGTTTTCTGGCTGGAATGGTTAAAGTATTACTCAAATCC
>CADBMP010000058.1 GCA_902795775.1 uncultured Lachnospiraceae bacterium
ATCCGGTATCCCCTAAAAATCTCCCTTGAATCACATCCCCTGCTGTAATATGCGCACAGCATGTTCAGTGCCATGGATTTCCCAAAACGCCTGGGACGGCTGATGCACAGGAAACGGTTCTCTGTCCCCAGGAGCCGGTTCGTCACAGCCAGCAGCCCCGTCTTGTCCACATAAATCTCACTCCTCAATGCCTTTAAAAACATCTCGTTTTCCGGATCAAAATATATTCCCATCGCCACGTCCTCCTATGCCTGAATCCAAACAGCACCCTGCATTCCAAATCGTTTTCTAAAAATATTTTACAACACTGATACCTCATCATTCAAGCAAAAAATCCATAAAACAAACCATTCCCATAACACTATTATCACATAATTCGTTATTTTTTTACAGTCGGTTTTTAACATAAAATGATGATATAAACCGGATACTTTTTTTTCAAAAAAACTGCATGAAAATTAAGACGATTTATATATAAAAATGTCGTATTCTTTATGTGCTTTCCCAAAAAATTTTATGCTATACTCACAAACAAAAAGCTGCTGTCCATTACATTACTTGCAAAAAGGGGGTACCTCTTATCTTGAAATCAAAATCAAACCGGCTTAAAAAATTTCTTTTCTTATTTTTATTTTCAAGTGCATTTTTTTCAGGAATATTTTTCAATTTATATGCCGTGCCTTCCGGATACTTTAAAAATTATACCTTACTGTGCAGCAATTTTTCTTCACCCGGTGACCCTCTGTCATTAGACAATGCTGCTCCCATACATGCAAAGGAAATTCCCATTAACAAAAAAGAACACTGGGGCAGACAGGGCAAAGGATTTTTTATTTGCACAAAAAATCTGCTTGTACATAGAAAAAAAGATGGATGGAGAACAAATTACATCCGAAAAAAACTGCAGTTTTTTCTTCCACGCCAGAAAGAAAAAACTCCCCGGAATTCTTCAAAAGAAGAAAAAAGCATCCACGCCGGTGACTTTTTTATTTACCAGATTCCAAAGGGATATTCACTTGGAAATGATTTTACAAATGGAGAAATCAGGCGTGGCAGCCATCCCATGATAAAATACCAGAAAAAAGAAAAAGACGGAACGGAAATCCTGGTCTGCACTTTTACGGAATATGCCATTTTATACTCTTATTTTGGCAATGTTTCCGGACATATCATTTTAGAAATCTCCGCAGATTCTTAACATGTTCCGGCAGGTACACAGCCCTCCCGGGGTGCTTTTACGCATGAAATCACGCTGAAATGCACATGTTAGTACAGCCCTCGCAGTCCGGGGTGCTCTTACGACCGGGTATAAAGAATCGTATTCCCTTTTTTCCCCACACGATTCACTGTGCCGGTATAGGTCAATATATTCAAAGCCAGCCTTGCAGTTTCTATGGCAATATTCCCTGCCTCTTTAAAATCCTGCGAAGTAAACGTTTCCGGCAGAACATCCGGCATCATACAGGTATAATCCTTTGTGCCCTGTATGAAAAACTCATCCACAATTTTGGTCGGAATCCGGTCATATCTTGTGGAACCTCTTTTTTTGTCGTGGCTCCACCCGTTCAAAAGACGGTACTCCTCCGCATCCAGCAAAACCAGGCAAAGCTTCAGATTCGGATGCGTCAGAAAAGATTTTATTTTATATAATTCATAATATGCATCATAAGTCGTTCCTGTTTTTGGAGATTTTCTTTTTTTAGATACCTCGCCTGTCTCCTCATCAATCCAGTACAGCCATTTTGTATGTATGATTGGGTACACAATGGTAACAGGATATTTTTCCAGAAAAACTTCCAGCTTTTTCCGCATAGACTGAAACGCACGCGTTTGGATTTCAATAATTTCCTCATCCCGGAAAATATCTGCCACAAACCGTTCAATACGGATTTCCTGATGCGAAATATCCGGTTCATAAAATTTTTTTAAAATTGCGTGAAGTGTTTTTTCACCCAGCGTTCCAATTCCATTCTGTGCCCTTTCTGTACGAAGCACCTCTTTGCACGTTTCCTCAAATAAAATCTCATCTTCCCTGCTGACAGACATAAATAACTCCTTAAAAAACCTTCAAATTTCTATAACCATAAGCAAAGCATTTCCATTTTTATAACAATCCAGCCTGCAGTCTGCCATAAAAATAGGATCCTTATCTAAACTCCCGTACAAAAAACAACTGTTTTCGGTAATATGCACCTACCGAAATGCCCTCTGCAGACTCTCAAAATGCAGAAAAATCCCTTTCTCCCCGTATTGCCGAATCTGCTCATAATCTGCAATCTGAAATCCTGTGGTTTCTTCTTCCTGTAAATTAATGTCCTTTTCTGAAAAATCCATTTCAAAAAGGTAAACATCCACAAAATAATTGTCCCCCTCTTTGATATTTTCCCTGTGATAATCATATAATAAACCGCCCTTTGCCCCCAAAACATCCAGACCGGTTTCTTCACGCACCTCTCTTGCCACCGCCTCGGACGAAGTTTCCCCGGATTTTACCGCACCTCCGGGAACCTCCCACCATCCGGCACCCCATGCCTTATTTTCTGCACGCCTTGTAATCAGAAATTTTCCATCACTTCTTTTAATGACTGCCAGCACCGCCAGGTGATATTCCCCTTCTTTTAAATGCCAGTCGTCCCTTACCATGGTACGTCCTGTCACATGTTTTTCTTTATCATAAATATCCCAAAGTTCCATATTTTTATCCCTTCCTAATTTTATATATCAAAAACTTATCCCCATTTTCCATGCAGAATCCACATATGGTTTTAATTTATACTGTTTTTTGGATATTGTCAATTCCCCGCCATGAAAGAATCCTAAAAACGTAACAGTTTACCCTTCTCAATCTTTTGCCAAATCCATGCAGAAGTTAAAGTAGCCAAAACCAGAAGATTATGCTATAATAAAACCACTTTTGAGTTTTATTATACCATTGTTTCATGCGAAGCATGAGACTATGATACCATATTTATTGCGCACGTTTTTTACGAATAACTGAGTTTGCTGTTTTTGCAATCAGGCTTTTTACTCATTAGTATCAGAAGGGAAATGAGAACAAAAATGAGTTTATGGAAAAATTTTTGGGGACATCTTGGAACCATCCTGCATCACAAAAAATTAGTCCGGCATTATCTTTTTCGTGCCGGACTTTATAAACAGGGCATCATGCATGACTGGTCAAAATACTCCCCTGTGGAATTTTTTGCAGGCGTAAAGTATTATCAGGGTGGCGTAAAAAGTCCAAACCATAAGGAAAAATTGACAAAAGGGTATTCCTCTGCCTGGCTCCACCACAAAGGCAGAAATAAACATCATTATGAATACTGGATAGATTTTACTGACCAGCCGGACAAAGGCCTGCAGGGAATGAAAATGCCGGACCGTTACATTGTGGAAATGTTCTGTGACCGCATTGCCGCAAGCAAGAATTACAACAGAAATACCTATGACGATGCGTTTCCGCTCCGGTATTATGAAAAACATCAGAGCCATTATGTCATGCACCCGCATACAAAGGAGCTTCTGGAAAAGCTTTTGCATATGTTAGCAGATGAGGGCGAAAAAGCTGCCTTTCATTATATCCGAAGTGAACTTGATTTGAAACATTCCCCAAAATACTAGTACACTAACCTGCCATTTCGTAACCAATCTGCCGACGGGCAAAAAACGAAACCATAGATAAGAGAGGCTGTTATGACAGATTTTATAAAAAAATATAAGCATATCCTTTTTATCCTGTATCTGCCGGTTTACATGCACTGTTTCATATGGCTGGAGGCCAGAAAGGATTTAGATTTTACAAATATCCACTGTATGCTTGATGATATGATTCCATTTCTGGAGATTTTTATCATTCCATATTTATTATGGTTCCTTTATGTAATCGTGATCATTGTATTTTTATTTTTTCAGATGGAGCATCTGGAAGATTATTATAAATGTATTTTTACGCTGATGCTTGGAATGACCACATGCCTTTTTATTTATTACATATTTCCAAATATGCAGCAGATGCGTCCGGACACCTTTGCGCATCAGAACATTTTTATTGACATCATTCGTTTTATTTATAAAAGTGATACGGATACCAATGTATTCCCAAGCATTCATGTATTTAATGCAATCGCAGTACACGTCGGATTTACCACCAGCCATTATTTTCGTGAAAAAACAGGCTGGAAGGTTTCATCCCTGATTTTGTGCATTTTAATCTGCCTTTCCACCATGTTCTTAAAACAGCACTCATTTTTAGATGTGCTGGGCGGGGCAGGACTTTATGGGATTTATGGAACATTGGTTTATATCATTATCCCAAAATGGAGAAAATCAGCAGAACAACGAGCATTATAAAATCCATTGTTTACACTTTTTTCACACTTTCAACGTAATTCTCTCATAAAATAAAGCTATATTATACTTAACAAATTTTCACATAATATTTTGTGACAGCTTTTTACAAACCACCTGCATTTTTAATGTTTCGTGGCAGCTTTTACAAACCACCTGCATTTTAAATGTTTCATGGCAGCTTTTACAAAGCATCTGCATATTTGATATCTTGCAGAATACAACACAAAAAGGGGGAATCGCCTATATGAGAAAACATCGGATTTTATCACTTATTACGTCCTGCGCACTTGCAATTTCTTTTTCATCCTCTCCTGTAAACACCTTGGCATCTGAACCAACACAGGATACCACAAAAGCACAGGCAGAAAACAAAATTCAGGATACATCATCCACACAGACCGGAACAGCCTCTGGCGGCGATTATTTATCACGCACCCTTATCTCAGAAAACAATGGTCTGCGCCATTACGCTTATACAGATGAAAATGGTGAAACAGTTACCTTAAAGGGAGGCACAAAAACAGCTTCAAAGAAAAAAAAGGCGACAAATTTACCATCCTCTTACAGCTCTGTACCTGCGGGCAAGGTGACTTCCATCAAAGACCAGGGAGAGACCGGGGCATGCTGGGCATTCGGTGCCCTCAAAGCTTTAGAGGCTTCTTCCATCAGCACGCTGAATGCCACCGCAGAAACCGTTGACTTTTCTGAAAATCATCTGGCATGGTACGCATACAACCCGGAAACCAATCCCGAAAGCAGCTTATATGGCGACCAGAATATAGCAACCGATTCCACCACAAATATTTATGGACAAGGCGGAGATGCCCTGATGGCGATTGCCACGCTTGCCAACTGGTGGGGAGCCGCTGATGAAAGTGCAGCACCGTTTGAAGACGGAACTGGTGGTTCCACTAAAATGGAAAATCTCATGAAAAAAGCCCCGGACGATCTTCGTTATCAGGCAAAAGTCCATTTAAAAGATGCATCCTGTTATGACAATACCGACATTTCCATTATCAAACAGGCGGTCATAGATTATGGTGTAATAAATGTTTCCCACTTTTTTCCGGAAAACCGGCATGATGCAAGGGGCATGGTATATCAGAACGGAAATGATTATTCCATGTACCAGACCAGACGGTCCGCAGAAGATGCAAACCACAGCGTTTCCATTGTTGGTTGGGATGATAATTATTCTGCTTTTCTAAACACTCCACCTGAACCAGGAGCATGGCTGATTGCAAACAGCTGGGGCGAAGACAGCACATATTCAAATAATGGATATTACTGGGTTTCTTATTATGATGCTTCCCTCGGCGATTTTTATAGCTATGAACCAGATTCTGCCAATAAATACGATACCAATTACGGATATGACGGGGCAGGCTACTGTGGCGCCATGAGATATAACTGCGATGCGGCGGCGGCAAATATTTTTACAAATACAAGTGGAGTACCGCAGGAAATAAATGCAGTCAGTTTTTATACCCTGGCGCATAATCAGGGCTATAACATCCATATATACCGCAATGTAACAGGAAATACCCCGGATTCCGGTGAATACATGACTAATGTAAACATGCATGGTATTATGGCTTTTTCCGGTTTTCACACAGTTATGCTTAATAATTCTGTGCCTATTGCGCCAAATGAAAGATTTGCCATTGTCATCACTTATAAGTACGATGGGCAGAAAATCGGCATCCCGCTGGAAGGGGACAAATCCTCTACCACTATTGCATTGAACCGTTTTCACCAGGTTGAATATAAAAAATACAGCAGCAGCCCGAATCAGAGTTTCCTGTATGATGCACAAACCGGCTGGGCCGATTCGACCAGATACCCTGGTAATAGTGGCAGCTCTTTCTTTTCATCGGATTCTACCACAAATTATAATAATGTATGTGTGAGAGCTTATGCGAACAATATTACGAAGGAACAGTATAATCAATCCCAAAGCTCTTATAAGGCGGTTTCTAAAAGCATGGAAGAAATCTTTACCGGAAAAAAACCGGCGGCAAGCACCTCTCCTGCGGCAAGTGATGCGCCTGTTGTTACAGCAGAACCGGCGGTAACAGCAGCACCAACGGTGGACACCACACCTGTGGAAAGCAGTGCGCCTGTTGTTACGTCAACACCGGCTGCAAATAACACTCCTGCGGAAAGCAGTGCACCTGCGACAACAACACCAACAGCAAGCACCTCTCCTGCGGCAAATATTACACCGGCGGAAAGCAGCGCGCCTGTTGCTACGTCAACACCGTCAGCAGAACCTTCGGCAGACACTTCACCAGGCACCATTCTTCAAGAAGACATCGTGGAGGTTGCTCCGTTAATAAAAAGCATGACCATCGGAAAAGGTGAACGGGTATCGCTTTCGTACAGTCTTTCTGATGATGATGATGTTTCTTTCATAAGTAAAAATACAGGTATTGCAAAGGTAAATAATGCGGGGGTCGTCACAGGTACGGGAACCGGAAAAACAAAGATTACCTTAAAGACCTCCACCGGTGGGAGCTGTTCTGTAACAATCAACGTGAAGAATGCCCCAAAAAAGGTAACGGTCTCTGCCACAAAGAAAAAGATTAAAAAAGGAAAAAAGCTGAAACTTCAAGTGAAATTACCGGCGGGAAGCGCAAGTTACCAGCTCACATACCAGTCTTCAAACAAAAAAATCGCTGCCGTCTCCAAAAAAGGAGTTGTGACAGCGAAGAAGAAAGGAACCGTAAAGATTACCGTCACCACCTTTAATGGAAAACGGGCAGTCATTAAACTCAAAGTAATGTCATAGTTTTTTACATTCCTCTTTCAGCCATTCTCGTTCCTCCGGTTCGAGAAAGGCTGAAATTTTTTCGTATACCATCTGATGATACGTATTTAATAATTCACGCTCCTTTTCATCCATCAGCGTTTCGTCAATCGCCAGACGGTCAAACGGCACAAAGGTCAAAGGCTCAAAGCCCATGAACTGTCCATATTCATTTTTTTCCCGTTTCACGCACAAAATCAGATTTTCCAGACGGATTCCATATTTTCCCTCTAGGTAAAGCCCCGGCTCGTCCGAAGTGACCATCCCCTCCTCCAACACCGGATTCCCGCCCGGCTCCTTAGAAATTTTGTACCGGAACGCATTTGCACGTTCATGTACATTCAAAAAACAGCCCACGCCATGCCCTGTTCCATGGTTAAAATCAAGCCCCATATCCCAAAGCGGTTTTCTGGCAGCGTAATCAAGAGCCGTACCGGAACAGCCATACATGAATTTTGCTGCGCACAAATTCAAATTTCCACGAAGCACAGCCGTATAATGTAATTTCTGCTCCGGCGATGCTTCCTGTCCTAAAAAAATGGTCCTGGTGATATCTGTTGTTCCACCAAAATACTGGCCGCCGCTGTCCACCAAAAGAAAATTATCCGGGAAAAGCTCCTTGTCCGTTTCCGCAGTTGCCTGATAATGCACAATGGCACCATGTTCTGCATAACCGGAAATGGTTTCAAAGCTCGGTCCTTTGTATCCCTCCTGCGCTTTCCTGAATTCTTCCAGCTTTTCCGCAGCAGAGCATTCTGTGATTTTTATTTTTCCAATGTTTTTTTTCAGCCAGAATATAAATTTTGTGACCGCCACTCCATCCAAAATATGTACCCTTCTCATGCCGTCCATTTCGGTCTGGTTCTTTGTGGATTTCCATGCAGTAACAGGTGATGGAAGATCAAAGATTTTGGATTTTTGGGGAAGGCTTGCCACAATTTCTTTATTTACATGTCTCTTATCCAAAAGAAAATTTGCCTCTGATGAATATTTTGAAACAAAGGAATAAATTTCATTGTATGCACGAAGAATCACCCCGTCTTCTTCCAGCGCTTTTTTATCGGCCTCAGAAAATACCTGCTTTCCTGCAAATAAATAACAGTTCTTTTCATCTATCACCAAATAAGAAAGCACCACCGGATTACACTGCACGTCCTCTCCGCGGATGTTCAAAAGCCACGCAATTTCATCCAGAGAGCTTATGATCAGGCAGGGATTTTTTCGTTTTCCAAACCATTGCCGAACCCGCAAAAGCTTACTTTTTCTGCTTTCCCCGGTATATTTTTCCGGAAGGAGATATGCCGGATGGAACAGGATTTCCGGACGGTCCTTCCAGATGTTTCCGGTCAGATCCTGTTTTGTCACAAGCATTGCTTTTTTTCCTTCGACAATCTTTTGTAACCCTTCTGCCCATGCACAGGAAACCACCCTTCCGTCCATGCCGAGCCGCCCGCCCGTTTTTAACCGTTCCCTGATAAACTGGTAGATTGCCGGAACTCCCTCCTGTCCAATGCGGTACAATGTAATTCCCGTACCATTAAGCTGCTGCTCTGCCTGAATGAAATATCTGCCGTCTGTCCAAAGCCCCGCCTCGCTCTGCGTAATGACCATGCTCCCCGCAGAGCCGGTAAACCCGGAAAGATATTCCCTGCATTTAAAATATTCACTAACATATTCTGAACCATGAAAATCTCCTGTGGGAACATAATAAATATCAATGCCCTCTCGCCGCATTTCCCTGCGGAGAGCGGCAAGCCGTTCCCGTATTCTTTGTTTGTTATCTGTATTTATTTCTGTCATGATTTTTCTCCCTAAGAATTTGTTTTTTTTTAAATCTGTCGCTCCATAACAGAATCCTCAAGCCTTCTCAAATATCCCTTTACCTTTATTGTAACCGTTCAGCCCTGCCAAAATATCCCGGGGGAAATTTGGTTATGCGCAGAAAATGTGTGCGAATTTATGAATCCATATAGATTTTCACTTGAAAACAGGTTTTTAGAAAGAAAATCTATATGGATTTATAGAAAGGCTGAATAGTTCCCTTTTATTTCAATAAATTGCTAAGCGCAGCAAACTCCTGCAAAGACAGCCTCTCCCCGCGGATCGTGGCAGAAAGACCCATGCTTTCCAATGCCTCTGCCACCTGCTCCTTTGACACAGAAAGAGACGGGTCATTTGCAAGCCCGTTCTGGAGTGTTTTCCTGCGCTGGTTAAAAGATGCCCTGATGATCCGGAACAGAAAACGCTCATCTTTTACCTGCACCGGATTTTCCTTGTGACAGGTCAGCCTTATTACTGCCGAACCCACCTTTGGTCTGGGAAGGAAAGAATTTGGCGGCACATTTGCCACAATCTCTGCCTCCGCATAATACTGTACTGCCAGAGAAAGTGCACCGTATTCCTTTGTTCCGGGCTCCGCCTGCATCCTGTCGGCCACCTCTTTCTGCACCATGACAGTGACGCTTTCTAACGGCATCCGGCTTTCAAAAAGCTCCATAATGATTGGCGTGGTAATGTAATACGGCAGATTTGCCACGACCTTGATGCGTTTCCCGTCGTTTTCTTTTTCTGCAATCTCCTTCAGGTCCATTTTTAAAATATCCTGATTGACAATGGAAACATTTTGATATTCCTGTAAGGTTTCTTCCAGAATCGGAATTAAATTTTTATCAATTTCTACCGCCATGACCTGACCGGCGTGCTCGCACAGATACTGCGTCATGGTCCCGATGCCAGGTCCAATCTCCAGGACAAAATCTTCCCTGCCAATCCCTGCAGATGCAATGATTTTTTCCAATACATGCGGGTCAATCAAAAAATTCTGTCCAAATTTTTTTTGAAAATGAAAATCATATTTTTGTATGATTGAAATGGTATTTTGTGGTATTCCTAAATTTGCCATAATAATCCTCCATGCCGAGCGCACCTTGCGAGGCAGCGCACGAGAAATTCGCAAAAGTGGAGCGTGTTATTACATATGTTTCTTCTCAAAATTACATAAGCTTCGGGTACAGCCTTCTGGCATTTTCTTCCGTAATACGAATGACCTCCTCCACCGGTAATCCCTTGATTTCTGCAACCGCTTCCACTACCAGTGGCAGATATCCGGACTGGTTTCGTTTCCCCCGGTACGGCACCGGTGCCAGATAAGGCGCATCTGTCTCCAGTACCAGCCGCTCTATGGGCGCATTCTTCACGACCTCTTTTAATTTCTTTCCATTTTTAAAAGTAACCACCCCTCCAATGCCAAGATAAAATCCCATGTCCAGATAAATCTTTGCCTGCTCCCAGCCATAAGAAAAGCAGTGAATTACGCCGCCCACTTCCTCTGCCTTCTGTTCTTTCAAAATCATTAACGTATCCTGTGCGGCATCCCGGCTGTGAATACAGACAGGCAGCTTTACTTCCCGTGCAATCTCTAACTGCCTGCGGAACCATTTTTTCTGAAGCTCCCTTTCCGGCTCGTCATAATAATAATCCAGACCAATCTCCCCAATCGCCACGACCTTTTCTTTCCCTGAGTTTTCCAAAAGCCATGACATATGCTCCTCATTCAGCTCCTCTGTTTCAGAAGGATGTACACCAATGGCAGCATAAATAAAATTATACTGTTCTGAAAGCCGCACGCTCTCCTTTGCAGTTTCAAAAGAGGAGCCAATGTTCACAACAAGCCCGACGCCAGATTTTTTTATTTCCTCAAAAACCGCCTCCCTGTCCTCTGAAAACGCTTCATCATCATAATGTGCATGTGTATCAATTATCATCTTTATATATCTCCTATTGTCAACTCCCGCCAGCAAGACTTTGTGTGGAATCTGCACCAGCTCCAACACTAAGCTGTACTTGATTTTTCCAGTAAATCTGTTTCTCTAGTGATTCTGTTTCTTCAATAATTCTATTATAATACCTTCCACAAAAAAGCCAGCCTCCCTGCTTTTGCAAGTCCGGATGGCTGACATAACACCTCATGGCTCCCTTATTTGCGATTATAACAAAAAACATCCCTTGTGTAAATATCCTGACATTTTCCAGTACATCGTAAATTAAGTAACTGATACATTTGTGCAGGATAAATTTTCGAGCATGCCGGCTCAAAACGCAGTTGCAGCGGGCTACGTCAAGGCTTTGAGCTGTGTATGATTCAGAAATTTAGACAAACTTATGCACAAAATGGCTTTTTTACTTATACTACCGTTTCTACCAAGACTTTTTCGCCTATGAAAAATATAATCCCGTTCTGGTATACAGATGCCTGTGGTATTAAATCTTTTCAAAAGCCTCCCCCTTTTCCTGCTGATATGATACTTTTTAAGGCTTTTTAGAATAACTTCCCGACCCTGCTGCGTGAAGTGCAGCCTCTTTTTCATTATACGTAAATGTCACCCGGAAAAATCGTTTTAGAAACTGTTTTCCTTCAAACGGAATCAACGGATGCAGATATCCCTTTCCAACAAAAGTCCGGTTGGAAATCAGCATAAATACCAAAAACATTGTTCCGATAATAAATCCCGGAAGTCCAAAAAATCCGGTCAGAACCAAAAGAATCATGCGGTGGAACTTTATCGCATAGCCAAGCTCCATATTACTCTGTGTATAATTTGCCACCGCCACAAATGCCATGTAAAGCATGATTTCCGGGTTAAAAAGCCCGGAGCTTACTGTATAATCCCCAAACACGATACCCGCCACAATACTGAGCGTGGTCGTCAGCATGTTCGGTGTATTAATGGAAGCCATTTTTAAACCATCTATGGCAAACTCCAGAATCAAAAGCTGTAAAAGCGGCGGAACATGGTACGGATCCTTCAAAAGTATAAATTTCATATTCTCCGGCAGATACTCCGGGTGATTTAAAAACAAAAGAAAAAGCGGAGTGGCAAACAATGCCGCAATTGCCGTCCCAAGCCTTGTAAAGCGCAGGTACGTCCCTGTTACAGGTGGAAAATAATAATCATTTGCATCTTCTAAAATGCTGAAAAGGGAAGTCGGAAGAATCATGACCGCCGGAGAATTGTCCACAATAATGGCAATACTCCCCTCTAAAAGACATGCCGAAGCCGTATCCGGACGTTCGGTATATTTGAATTTTGGAAATGGATTCCACCATTTCCTTGGAAATAAAAGTTCCGCAAGACTTTCCTGATTCATGGTCAGTGCACCCACAGGAAATTCCTCTATCTTCTTTACCACCCGCTTAATGTCCGTCTCATTTACCCTGCCCTTCATATAAGCAATGGCTACATCTGTCCGCGAGCTTTTTCCCACTTTAAATATGCGAAACTGCAGATTTACATCCCGGATTCTTCTGCGGATCAGAGCCGCATTTGGAATAACAGATTCCAAAAATCCATCGCGGGAACCTCTTAATACCTTATCGGTTTCCGGCTCATCCACGCTCCGGCTCGGATACTCCCTGAAATCAAAGGCTAAAATTTCTTTATACCCATCCACAAGAAGACAGGCAAGACCAGAAAGCAGAAGATGAATGAACCTCTCCTGCTCCGTTACAGAAATAATATTTGCATAAGGAATCTTTAAATCCATGAAGCCCTGTGGATTTTCCGGCATATTTTCCTTTGGAATTTTGCAAAAATATTCCAGAACCATTTCCGAAACATCACCCTTTAAAAATCCATCAATGGCAAACATGACTGCCTTTTTTCCGCCAATCGTAAACTCCCGCTCTATGATGTCAAAGTTATCCGGAAGGTCAAAAAGCTTTTCCACAGCTTTTTTTCTCTTA
>CADBMP010000059.1 GCA_902795775.1 uncultured Lachnospiraceae bacterium
AATAGCATGAAATTGTCAGATTTGACTGACAATTTCAGCAAATTATTTTTCACAAACAACCGAAGGTTGTTTTGGCGATTTGTGCCGGGCCCAAATCGCTCTGATGCCATCACAGAAACTGCATTCGCAGATTTCTGTTCGGCAACCTCGCACAGAGTGCTCGGAATGGGAGGATTATTATGAAAAAAGTGATGAAAATTACCCTGAGCCTGTTTTTGGTTCTGGCGATGGCATTTGCACCAGACTTAGGCATTACGAGAACTCCGGCTGCACAGGCAAAGGCGGCAATCAAATATTACACAATTGGAAACAAGGGAATCAATTTCGAGCCTTCCACCGGCAGAATCACATGGGCAGATAAACGCTTTACGTCCATACCAAAAAAGGTGGGCGGAAAAAAGGTAAAAATTTTGGGGCAGTGGTGCTTTTCCGGAAATGAAAAGATGAAAACGGCAAAGATTCCGTCCAGCGTAAAGAAGGTGGAAAAGGGTGCATTTTACGGCTGTAAGAGCTTAAAAAAAGTAGAGATTCCAAAGGGGCTGAAGTTAGGGGACATTGAAGATAAGCTGATCTTCTGGGAATGCAACAAGCTTACCACTGTGGTCAACAATCCGGATAAAAAATGGCAGCAGAGGATTCAGACGTTTAACGATACGCTGGCATATTTAAAGGAACAGGATCCGCAGACGTATGTGGAGAATGTCAGGATGAACAAGAACCAGTGGGTGCCGGATGAGGAAGGAAGCGGCAGGCATAAATATACGGATGAGGAATGGGCAGTCGTGGAGAAAAAGGCGAAAGAGCTTACAAAGGGCTGCGGGACAGATATGGATAAGGCGAAAGCCATCAGCAGATGGATTGTGGATTATCTTCATTATGACAATGTGTGGATGAAGAAATTTCAGGAATGGAGAAAGACGCATGATGAGGAAAAGGAGTCTTTCCCGCTGAAAAAATATACGGATGCGTATCATCTGATTACCTGGAAAGCGAGCGAGCATAATGGAGAAACTGCCATGACGACCTGCGGGGGGTACGGCAATCTGACACAGGCATTGTTCTGTGCATCCGGGATTCCATGTGTTCATGTACACAGGGTTCAGAAAGAAGGCGAAAACATCGACCATGTATTTAACGTGGCTTATGTGGATGGTAAATGGATATGGCTTGACAATACCTATTCCGACGAGAAACTGAATTATTTTAACTGCGGCATTGCAGGGTTTGCTGCAAGCGACCACCGATGCGACAGGCTGAATCTGGAGTATCTGGAGAAGCTGGTGAAGGGAGAAGTGTAAACGAAAACCTATATACTGGCACAGCGAAAATTATACATTACTTAATATTCGGTGCACCAGTCAGAGGGGAAGGCTCTCTCCATGAGAAAGATGCATTTATTTTTCTTTAAAATCAACTATGTGTTGAGACAGAGCCAATAAAAAATGGAGGATATTAAATTTATGGCATCATGTTTAAAAAAGTTGGAGGATTTTACATTACCGGAGGCGTATGAGCTGGAAAAGGGCGAATTCGTGGAGGAGCTTGACAGTTTCGCACTTACGCTCCGCCACAAAAAAACAAAAGCACGCATACTGGTGTTGAGCAACGAAGAAGAAAATAAGGTGTTCAATATCGGGTTCCGCACACCGCCAAAAGATTGTACCGGTGTGCCGCATATCATTGAGCATACCGTGCTCTGTGGTTCCAAAAAGTTTCCGGCAAAGGATCCGTTTGTGGAGCTGGTAAAAGGTTCGCTCAACACATTTTTAAATGCGACTACCTATCCGGATAAGACCATGTATCCCATTGCGAGCTGCAATGATAAGGATTTTAAAAATTTGATGCATGTATATCTGGATGCGGTGTTTTATCCGAATATTTACAAATATCAGGAAATCTTCAAACAGGAGGGCTGGCATTATGAGCTGGAATCCAAAGAGGGAGAGCTGATTTATAATGGCGTAGTCTTTAATGAAATGAAAGGGGCGTTTTCTTCTGCAGACGGACTTTTGGACCGTTATGTCATGAATTGTCTGTTCCCGGACAACACTTATGGATATGAATCCGGCGGGGATCCAAAAAACATCCCTGACCTGACTTATGAAGATTATCTGGATTTTCACAGGAAGTATTACCATCCTTCCAATAGCTATATCTATCTTTATGGGGATATGGATGTGGAGGAACGGCTGGAATTTTTGGATGAAAATTATCTGAAACATTTTGACCAGCTTGTGGTGGATTCCGAGATTGCACTGCAGGAACCTTTTCAGGAAAGAAAAGAATTTGTGAAAAAATATGCGGTGGAAAAGGGTGCAGACTGTAAAGGCAAGACTTATTATGCGTATGCGTCAGCCATGGATATTACGCTTGATTTAAATGCGTGCCGGGCATTTGAGCTGTTGTCCTATGTTCTTTTGGAAATGCCGGGTGCACCGTTAAAGCAGGCACTTTTAGATGCCGGCATTGGCTCCGATATTGATGTGGATTTTACGGATATCCTGCGCCAGAGTTATTTTGCGGTCATTGTGAAAAATGCAGAGGCCGGATTGAAGGAAAAGTTTTTAAAGGTCTATCAGGAAACCTTAGAAAAAATTGTGAACGAAGGAATTGATAAAAAAGTTCTGGAGGCTGCCATCAATGGAACAGAATTCAGGGAGCGCGAAGGAGATTTTGGCGCTTATCCAAAGGGGCTGATGCTTGGGTTCAAGACCTTTAAGACGTGGCTTTATGAGGATTCCATGCCGTATGATTCGCTGCGTTATGAAGAAGCATACCGGTTTTTAAGGGAACAGCTGCAGACGAATTATTATGAAGAGCTGATACGGAAATACCTGTTAGAAAATCCACATGCTGTTTTTGTTGAAATGCAGCCGGAACCGGGACTTGCGGCGAAGGAAGAAGCAGAGACGAAAAAGAAACTGCAGGAATATAAGGAAAGCCTTTCTGACGAGGAACTCCAGAAAATCATTGATGATACAAAGGCACTGAAAAAATATCAGGAGGAGCCAACGCCAAAGGAAGTGTTAGAGATGATTCCAATGTTAAAGAGAGAGGATATCAAAAAAGAAGCAGCTCCTTATTACAATGAAATCAGGGAAATGAATGGTGTAAAGACAGTATTTCACGATATCCATACAAGTGAGATTATATATTTCAGTATGTATTTTAACATCAATGACATGGAGGAATATATGCCTCAGATCAGCTTCCTTTCCACCCTGTTAGGATATATGGATACAGAAAAGCACAGTTATCATGCGTTTGATACAGAGGTGAATTTCCATACCGGCGGCATTTCTGCAGATGCCAGTATTTTATGTAAGAATCAGGGAGGGGATGTTTATGACATCTGGTTCGAGGTACGTGCAAAGATGTTAAGGAGCAAAGCAAAGGAAGCACTTGATCTGATGGCGGAAATGATGTTTGAAACCCTGTTTGACGATGAAAAGCATTTGCGCGAGGTGGTTTCAGAGGCACGTTCCAGGCTGCGTCTGCGTCTTACTTCTGCCGGTCATCAGGCGGCGGCAGGAAGGGCGGTTGCATCTTTTTCAAAAAGTGCATGGCTTTCTGACCACTTTAACGGACTGGGGTATTATGATTATCTGGTGCGCCTGGAGGAGGATTTTGAAGGACAGAAGGAGAGCA
Organism: uncultured Lachnospiraceae bacterium; assembly: GCA_902795775.1. GTDB lineage: Bacteria > Bacillota > Clostridia > Lachnospirales > Lachnospiraceae > Butyribacter. The sequence continues at coordinate 3,649 of CADBMP010000059.1, forward strand.
TCCAAAAAGGATATAAGGCACTTCTTTCCCAAATTTTCAAAAAAGAAAAGTTAGGTTTTTCTATTACAGGAACAAAAGAGGAATATGAGGCAGTGGAAACACAGGTTCCTTCTCTTTTGGAAAGACTGGACGCTTTTGAAAAAAAGGCAGAGCGGGAGGCATATTCTGCGGCACTTGCCCTTCTGGATAAATATACGCCGGTTCCGGTGAAGAAAAATGAAGGCTTTGGCACACCTGCAGAAATCCAGTATGTGGCTGTGGGTGGAAATTTTGCAGATGAGCCGTATAATTATGGCGCACTCCGCGTGGCAAGGCAGCTTTTGAATTATGATTATCTTTGGAATGAGGTACGTGTCAAAGGCGGGGCATATGGTGTTTCCTGCCAGTTCAACAGGGAAGGGGAGGGATATTTTGCATCATACCGCGACCCGAAACTTTCGTCTACCATTAAGGTATATGAAGGGGCTGCCGATTATCTGGAGCATTATGAGGCAGAGGAACGTGAGGTGACAAAGACTATCATTGGCACCATCAGCGGCATGGATACCCCGCTGACACCGAATATGAAAGGACGCCGTTCCATGGCAGGATATCTGTCAGGGATTACCGTGGAAAAGCTGCAGGAGGAAAGAGATCAGGTGCTTTCCTGCCAGATTGAGGATTTACGGAAGCTTGCGCCGGTACTCAGGAAGATTGTTGCGGGGAATCATCTTTGCGTAATCGGGAATGAGGAACACTTAGAAGCGGAAAAGGAGCTGTTTGATGAAATTGCGCCGTTGAAATAAAATTCAGGCGGCGCAAAGAAAAAACGGGCAGAAATTAAGTGCCGGAAAGGAAATAAATACCGGGAGGAAAATAGGCATCGGAAATGAAAATAAGTGCCGGAAAGAAAATTATCATACAGAAAAAGGGAGGCAGAATGAAAGATACGAACAGAAAATTCAAGTCCGGTTTTGTAACATTGATTGGCAGGCCGAATGTGGGAAAGTCTACGCTGATGAATCATCTGATCGGACAGAAAATCGCGATTACTTCAAAGAAACCACAGACTACCAGAAACCGGATTCAGACAGTTTATACCTCAGAGGAGGGACAGATTATTTTCCTGGATACGCCGGGAATCCATCAGGCAAAAAATAAGCTTGGGGAGTATATGGTCAATGTGGCAGAAAGGACTTTAAAGGAGGTGGACTTGATTTTATGGCTCGTGGAACCATCCACGTTCATTGGAGCTGGGGAACAGCACATTGCAGAAAAACTCAGGATGACGGATACGCCTGTTATTTTGGTTATCAATAAAATTGATACCGTAGAAAAGGTGGAGCTTTTAAAAGTCATTGAGGCATATAAAGACCAGGTGGATTTTAAAGAGATTGTGCCGGTGTCTGCGTTAAAAGAAGAAAATACAGATGAACTTTTAAAAGTAATGTTTGATTATTTGGAGGAAGGGCCGATGTTCTATGACCCGGATACCATTACAGACCAGCCGGAACGCCAGATTGTGGCAGAGATGATAAGGGAAAAGGCACTTAGGAACCTGAATGATGAAATCCCGCATGGAGTGGCTGTGGCAATTGACCGGATGCATGAAAGAAAGACGGGAAATATCATTGATATTGATGCGACCATTGTGTGCGAAAAGGATTCCCACAAGGGAATCATCATAGGAAAACAGGGAGCCATGCTAAAAAAGATTGGTTCACAGGCGCGGGCAGACATGGAGAATCTGTTGGACTGCAAGGTGTTTTTAAAGCTTTGGGTAAAAGTGAAAAAAGATTGGAGAGAAAGCGACTTTCTGCTTAAAAATTTCGGATACCGCAAGGATGAGGAAATGTGATTTTTAGGTTTAAGGCAGGATATGTACAGATTACGGTAACTTATTTTTCCAACAGATTTTTGGAATACATTTTCGGAGAAAAGCCATTCTAATACTGTTACAAAAAAAGAAGAAAGGGACGGCAGTAATGCACGAAGGGCATATAAATAAATGTATTGTGCCCGGCAGAAGCTTTATCTTAAGACTTATGCAGGCTGCTGTTTGGTGGAATTGGAATGGCTGAAATGAATGAATGGGAAGGATTTGCTTCTACCGGAAAAGTGATGGATTATTTACAGTATAAAGGCTGTATTGACAGAATCACCAATTTGTCTGATGTCACATCCGGCTTAGTTACTGTTGGGAATGTTCCGTTTGTACCGGAAGACACAGAAACAAAAAAAGAGGAGACAGATTTCTCTTAATGCATCATAAAACAAAAATGATGTCATACTGTGAAAAAACATGGTCACAGGTTATGCGGACGTGTAAAAGGCAGAAAAAAGCGGTAGAGCAGGAGGAGGGCATGAAAGACTGTATAACGCTTACAGGGATGGTACTTACGTCATCGCCAATGAAAGAATATGACAGAAGGATTGAGCTGTTAAGCAGGGAAAGAGGAAGGATTTCAGCATTTGCACAGGGCGCAAGAAAATCAGGAAGCGCCCTGTCTGGCTGCACGATTCCGTTGATTTATGGGAAATTTGTATTCTATGAAGGGAAGAATTCGTATTCCTTAAGGAGTGCTTCCATTCAGAAATCATTTGGAGAAATTGCAGAGGATTATGACAAGACCTGCTATGCAGCGTATTTTTCAGAGATGATAAGGTATTTGTGCAAGGAAAACATGGAAGCTTCTGATGAGCTTTTGCTGCTCTACATAACCCTTCAGGTGATGCAGAGGGGAAATATTCCGCTAAAGCTCATCCGGATTGTTTTTGAAATGCGGATGCTCATGCTTTCAGGACAGGGGATTGAACTTTTTGAATGTCTGGAATGCGGGAAAACGGGCTGTCATGAGGTATATTTTCAGGCAGGCGGGCTTTTGTGCGA
>CADBMP010000060.1 GCA_902795775.1 uncultured Lachnospiraceae bacterium
ATCACATTTTGAGCAACTGTAGTTTATGCACAGTTGTTCTTTTTTGATTGCTCAAACTGTGATACTTCACTTAAGAATTATACCACACATCCCCCCAAAAATCATCATATTCTACAAATTTCGTCACTCCCCATTCAACAACACACCCATATTCGATACTACAACATCCAACACCCTGCATATGTACTCTTTTTCCCTGCCTGATTTCCCCGACATATACTTTTCCATGTCATCTCTACAGGCACTCTCATATCCAAACAGCAAATAATCCGTACTCACTCCGAGTATCTGTGCCAATTCCATCAGCTTATCCACAGAGCAGGAAGTTTCCCCACTCTCAATTCTCTGCAACTGACGTTCACTGGTATAGTCCAGTTTCTCCGCCAACCTGCTTTGTGTCATCCCATTGCGGAGCCTGATTGCCTTAATCCGCTCACCAATAGCTTTCTTGTCATAATACTGCATTGATTACTCTTTCTGACGTCTTATGTATTGCTTAAGCTGTAAGTATTGTACCGCAGGCTCAATAACAATCAGAGTGACTACACCCACTATTTTAAATGGAACATCGTACACCTTTTCCGCACATGTTTTTGCATATTTTTGATAAAATAAAAAAACAACCCTGCGGGCATAGAAAAAACTCGCAAGGTCATTCTAATGTTGTATGATAGTATTAGAGATTAAGGAAGGAATTTTATAAAACCATGAACCCAGAGAAAAAACAAAAGATTGAAAAAAATCTGAAGATTATCGCAAAAAGAGAAGGCATTACACCGGAGGAAGTCAAATCCGAAATTGGTCGTGCTGTTTCCTATGCCCTGAAAAGCAGTGATCCGAAAGTACAGCACTTCTGGAATAGCTTTCCATGTGAAGGGGACAGTCCAACTGTAGAGGAAGTCATCGCTTATCTTGCCGAAAAACTGTCAAAAGAGATATAGTAATGTGGCAGGACACTATTTACTCAAATAGTTATCCTGCCCCTTCAGAAGCTGCTCCACCATATGCAGAGCGAACTCTATTTCTCTTTCGTTGCACCGATTCATCATAAAAATAAAACGCTCTATGTACTGTTCCGGCTGTTCCCGGCTCATTAGAGCAAGCGGTGAAGTCTCCAATGCCTGCACTATGTTCAAATAAGTGTCAAGGCTCATTGCCCTCCTGCCGTTTTCTATACTTTTGACAGTATCTATGGATACATCTGCCCGCTCCGCAAGCTTTGCCTGCGTCAGGGATAACCTTTTCCGTTCCCTCCTGATGTTACCGGCTATTATTTCGTACAAGTTTTCTCCGTTACGCATAGCCCGCCCTTTCTGACTTTAGCAGTATATCAGAAAATACCATTAAGTTTGGCAAACTGTAACAGTAGGTCGGTTAAATGTAACGCTTTGTTAAAATTTCCCCAATTACCATAAATACAGCCACCAAAATCAGGCTGCCGTATCCGGCATAAAAATATTCTATTTTGCCCAAGCAGAACAGGAATGCAAGAATACAGACCTGCAATGCAACAATGCAGTGGCTCACTCTCCTGTAAAATCTTCTTTCCTCATCATCCAGCGGCTTATTGATGCTCTCCACCGGGCTTAATATCAGTATCGTCACAACCGCTATGATTCCGATTATAATAAGCACCGGTTTGTTTACTATTCCCATTATCCACTCACTGGTGTAGATTGGGATCAACAAGATTGCCATTGACAGACAGAAACACCCTGCTTTGCTTTTACAATGCACGCCTCCGCTGAAGCTCCGAAGTGTGCCGTAAAAGAACAGGAAGACCAGAACAACGCCCAGTCTCCCCGTTATAATTCCAAATGTCACAGAAGCCAGAAGGTTTCCGGCAACAGTTATAGCATTTTCAATCCCATACTGATATAAAGGAGCATCCTCCTTTGGTACAATCCCGTTATGAACTAATTTTTCACTTATCTTTTCCGCAAATTCAGTAATCAGCTTCATAACGCCATCCTCTAAAATTTACGGAGTTTTTTCGCATTGTCCGGTAATTTGTCCTGTCCGAGAATGAACCAGCAGCATGTGCTTACATTCGCTGCTGTTACCATAAGTGCCATTGCAGCCACACCGGATAACACTCCCCTACTGATTTTATTCATTGCTTTTCTTATGTTTGGCATAATATGATACCCTCCCTTTGATTTTATAGACACAGTATATCATC
>CADBMP010000061.1 GCA_902795775.1 uncultured Lachnospiraceae bacterium
AAAGGATGCAAAGGCAATCTATAAGGTAGACAAGCTGGTGCTTGTAAACTGCGATATTTTTGAGGAATATTTGGAAACTTTCAGATTGTATGTGTGATGATTTTTATTCAAGGGATTTTGCAGTAGAAAACACTTGACTTTTCGTATACGGAAAGTATAATGGTATATAGAAGTGATTGGAGGTGCATACGGATGGCTAAAATGGGTAGACCAAAATCTGATGCCCCAAAGCTGAATACATTAAGTGTAAGGGTAACAGATAGCGAGCTGCAAAAGCTAAAGGAATATGCGGACAGTCACGGAATGACCATAACTCAATTATTGCATACAGGTGTTGATTTATTACTTAGGACACCGGATGCAGAGGTGCAAAATCTCTTTCCTTGAAGAAAGGAGTAGAGATGGCAAAAGCAAGAAAAGACAACAAAGGCAGAGCATTACGGAAGGGGGAATCCCAGAGAACGGATAATACATATGTATATACTTACACTGATCCGTTCAAGAAACGCAGATTTGTATATGCCAAAGATTTGCAGGCACTAAGACAAAAAGAAGCAGATTTGATAAAAAATCAGCTTGATGGATTAGATGTTTATGTAGCTGGTAGTGCAACTTTGAATTTTGTATTTGACAGGTATATGTCAACGAAGTATGACTTACGCAAGACAACACGTTCCAATTACAATTATATGTATGACCATTTTGTAAGGGACGGATTTGGACAGAGAAAAATCGGAGAGATAAAGTATTCCGATGTAATGTATTTTTATTACTATCTGTTGAATGAGAAAGACTTGCAGGCAAATACAGTCGATACGATTCATACGGTGCTTCACCCTACATTTCAGTTGGCAGTGCGTGACGGAATAATCCGCACAAATCCTTCTGATGGTGTCATGGCAGAAATCAAAAGAAAAGCAGGGAAGAACAAAGGCATTAGACACGCTTTGACGGTAGAGCAGCAGAGGGCTTTTATGAATTATACCGCAAACAATCCAATCTTTTATCATTGGCATCCATTATTCACAGTTTTATTGGGAACCGGATGCAGAATTGGAGAAGTGATTGGTTTAAGGTGGGAAGATTTGGACTTTGAAAACCGTCTTATCAATATCAATCATAGCGTGACCTATTATGCCAGAGAGGGCAGTAAAACACGCAAGTCAGAATTTGCGGTGTCACTTCCAAAGACAGAAGCGGGTATCCGGACTGTTCCGATGATGGATGCGGTTTACAATGCATTCAAAGAGGAATATGAGGTGCAGAAAGAAAATGGTTTCAACAGTACCGTGATTGATGGTATGACAGGCTTCATTTTTTGTAACCGCTTCGGTAATATTCATAATCCACAGACTGTTAATCGGACGATTAAGAGGATCTTGGAGAACTATAATGCTGAGGAAGTAGTCAATGCCAAAAAGGAGAGACGGCAGCCTGTTATTATTCCACATTTTTCCTGTCATCATTTACGGCATACCTTTTGTACGAGGTTCTGCGAAAAGGAAACAAACATAAAAGTCATTCAGGCTGTCATGGGACACGCTAACATCGAAACAACGATGGATATTTATGCGGAGGTCACAGACGCAAAGAAAAAAGAAGCAATTGAAAATTTATCACACAATCTTGATATATTTTAGGGAAGAGTCCTTAAAATTGAATGTGTGAATTACAACTACAAAATCATTGATTTACTACTTAGTTACTACGAATTTTGCTTGCATGGTACTGAATAATACATGATAATACGTTGCAGAGAGTTAGCAAATACGTGGTAATACTTCATAATAGGGAACAATACCTCTTCTTCTTGGGTATTCCCGACGATGAAGTCACTGAGTTAAAGGAATGGCTTAACCATGGACTTTGTAGGCAATATTTTGTACCAAATTTTTGGTTTTGTACCAATTTTGTACCAAATGGAAGTAGATTTATAAAGATTTACGTGAAAGACACCCTCGGAAAGAAGGATTCCGGGGGCCGTTTTTTGCGTGAAATTGAGGAGTTGAAGCAAGCAGATTATTAGTTACAATTCATCGTCTTGCCAACTCTACATTTCTTAAACCGAAAAGATGTGCTGAATTGTAACTATTATTCTTTTGCTGAAGAATTTGATGATAAATTTTATTGCATATTTTTGAGTGTCATATTACAATAAAATCAGATAATTTTGTTGGGAGGGTTCGATTATGCCAAATATTAAGCCGATATCCGAATTAAGGAATTATTCAAGCGTGGTAAACGAAGTGAAATATGGAAGCCGGGTGTATCTGACAAAGAACGGATACGGGCAGATAGTCATGGTCGATATGAAAGAACTGGACGAAATGGAAAAAGAGCTTGCACTATATAGGTTTAAGCTTGAGATGGAGAAGGGAGAGCGTTCTTTCATAGAGGATGGGACAGTATCCTCGGATGATATGATGAAAGATGAGCGTAAAATGCAAGCATTCCGTAATCTTGATGCTGCAAGGAGTGAAATCAGCCAGTATCTGCCGGATGATTTTGATCCCGAAAAAGAGTTAGAAGAAGCGAGGATGGAAAGATATGCGGGTATTGATTGATACGAATGTGGTGATAGATTTTCTGCTGACAAGGGAGCCGTTTTATAAGGTAGCTTCAAGCATTATGGAAAAATGCGCAAATGGGGAATTGGATGGATATATCGCCTTCCATTCCATCCCCAATCTGTGGTATATCCTTCGGAAAACTCCGGAAGAAAAGCGCAGGGAGTGGCTTTTGGATGTATGCGGTGTTCTGAGAGTAAAGGGAGCAGGCCATGAGGATGTGCTAAAAGCAATCAGAATGAAAGATTTCGATGATTTTGAGGATTGTTTGCAGGACAGGTGTGCGGAAACGACCGGAGCGAAATTCATCATCACAAGGAATGTTGATGATTTTGAGAAGTCGGTAATCCCGGCAATATCGCCGGAGGATTTTTTGAAAGTATGCGATTCTTTGGAAGACTGAGCCATAGAAACGCTCGGAAAGGTGGCGAATGCTTTGTGATGACTGTAACCACCAAAAGAGTAACGTATAGGGATGCCATTCTTGGAGAGCCGTTATTTTGGCTCTCCAGTATGTTCTTGCTTCATTTTTGCAATTTCTGTTTTTACGAGAGCCTGAAGCTGCTGTTCGTGCGTCGCTGTTGCAGAAAAGTTTTCCTGGCGTTTCTTTAAGGTTTTAAAACTGACGGGATTTACAAGAAAATGAATATGCAGCGTACCATTGGTTTCTGGGTATGATCCATCGTATAGGTCTCCGTTATGTACGCCATAAAATGTCTGGTATTCGCCG
>CADBMP010000062.1 GCA_902795775.1 uncultured Lachnospiraceae bacterium
AGAAACCTTCCTCATACTTCTCAATGGCAAAATACTTTAAAATGCCTGTAGATTCAGGCATATACCCGTAGTAATAATCTTCAAAGCCTCCCAGGCTGTAAATATTCACCTTTGATACCCTGCGGTATTCAAACAGCTTCTTTTTATCATACATCTTATGCTTTGCAAAAAGATTCACTGCCTTTGCCGTATCCACCGAACGCTTTTCAAATGGAATATCCCTGCTGACAAGCCCCTGCATCCCTTTTTCCAGTTTCTTCAGAAATTCCTCTGTAAGCTCCACACCTTCTGCTTCACAGTAAATGCTTTCCCCCAATGCATGCTTTACAAAAACATTCTGAAGCATTTCCTTATCTGCAATATCATAGAACACCTTAAGCATTAAAAGCGTCACACCTCTTTCATACGTCTTGTGACCGCTCTGGGAAGCTGTTGTCAGGAACTGCACCTGACAGTCATTATGAATCTCCTTTGCAAGCTCCACCAGCTTTCCACCTTTCTGTGCCAGAATAATGTCATGGTCGTAATTTTCTTTAAACTCCCTTGCGACCTGTCCATATGTAACCCCCGGCTCGTATTCCCTTACTTCTTTTCCGACCGTAACTTTAATATATTTTCCCATAATCCCGTACCTCCTCTTCTCCCATCTTATGAAGGAGCTGACAAATCTGTTCCTGTTTTTTCAAAAGTTCCATGAAACGCAGGCTCCCCTCCTCTGAAAGTTTTGTTTCCTTTAACCTGCCTATGATTTCCGTCACCTTTCTATATTCTTTCTGCAGGTATTCAAAAAAAACCGGCTCCTTTCTCCTGATCAGATCCCTTCCATAAATATATTCCGCTTCTGTACTGTATTTTTCCACTCCTTTTGCTGCATTTATGATCACATAATATTTTCCGGCATCAAGCACCATATGCTCCCTCGTGATACAAAACCCAAGCTCATGAAGCAGTTCTCTGACCAGCCGGATATCGGACTGCGGAGAAAGAACAAGCTCCCTCATCTCTGGAAGTTTTTCTTTCCCCTCCTTTAAGATTCTGCACATGAGCTGACCGCCCAGACCGCTGATAACCAGGGTATCTGCTTCCCCTTTTTTTAACTGCTCCAGTCCATCGGACTGTCTGATTTCAATTTTATCCTCCATTCCATACTGAAGGATATGCTCTTTGGCGCGGAGCAGAGGCTCTTTACCGATATCCATGGCAATGACCCGCTTCGCCCTGCCTGTGCGGACAAGATAAATAGAAGTAAAGCCATGGTCGCAGCCGACATCCGCAGCCACCTCTGAATCAGAAACCTGCTCCGCCACCGTCCTTAATCGTTTGGAAAGTTTCATTACTCTAAATAATCCTTTAACTTTCTGCTTCTGCTTGGATGACGCAGCTTTCTCAATGCCTTTGCTTCAATCTGGCGTATACGCTCCCTGGTCACCTGAAATTCCTTTCCGACCTCCTCTAATGTTCTGGCCCTGCCATCCTCCAGGCCAAAACGCAGCTTTAAGACTTTCTGCTCTCTTTCCGTAAGAGTGCCAAGCACTTCCTCCAACTGTTCCCTTAAAAGCGTGAACGCTGCTGCCTCTGCCGGTACAGGCACATTATCATCCTGGATAAAATCACCCAGATGGCTGTCCTCTTCCTCGCCAATCGGCGTTTCCAAAGACACCGGCTCCAAAGAAATTTTCTGGATTTCACGCACACGGTCTACAGGCATATTCATTTCCTTTGCAATCTCCTCCGGATATGGCTCACGTCCAAGCTCCTGAAGGAGCTGTCTCTGGATCCTGACAAATTTATTTATGGTTTCCACCATGTGCACCGGAATACGGATGGTTCTCGCCTGGTCCGCAATCGCTCTCGTGATTGCCTGACGAATCCACCAGGTCGCATAGGTACTGAACTTATACCCCTTTGTATAATCAAACTTTTCTACTGCTTTAATAAGACCTAAGTTTCCTTCCTGAATCAAATCCAGGAAAAGCATTCCCCTTCCCACATAACGCTTTGCAATGCTGACCACCAGACGCAGATTCGCTTCTGCCAGTTTCTTTTTTGCTTCTAAATCTCCTTCCTCCATGCGCCTTGCAAGCTCTACTTCTTCATCTGCACTAAGAAGGGGAACCTTTCCAATTTCCTTCAGATACATACGGACAGGATCCTCAATACTGACACCCTCCGGCACAGAAAGATCGATTTTCTCTAAATCCTCATCATCCAGGACATCCCCGTCATTTTCCATTTCAAGCATGATTGCTTCATCTGGATCATCACCCTCCGGAATTTCAATCAGCACATCCACGTTATAAGATGCCAGGAAATTCATCATCCTTTCTTCCTGCATTTCAGACAGGGGAAAACCAAAGAAGTCCTGAATTTCTGACATTCTTAATACGTCCTTTTTTGTGGCTGCAAGCTTGCGCAGTGCCACTAACTGCTGGTCAAATTTCTTTTCACTATCCATTTCTTTTTCTGCAGCCTTTTTCTTCTTCTCTGTTGCCATTTTGTTCCTTCCTTTCCTTATGTATATCTTTCACCATCTTTTAAAGAAATATGCAGATTACCAGGATTCTGCCATTTTTTCTTTTCTTTTACGAGTTCTTGAAGTTTATTCAAGTCAGTAAGTCCCCTCATTCTCCTTTCTATACTATATTCTTTAATCTTGTAAACCAGTTCAGTGAATGCCTTTTCCCTTTCTTCCGGGCTCATTTTTGTTTCAAACTCTGTCTGGAACATTCCAGCCACAAGAGACTGGCTCTCCACCTCTTCAAACTGATCAATAATCCTTGCAGGAACCAGCTCCCCCTTTTCAAGCTGTCCAAACAACAGACCGGCAGCTTTTCGGTATGTTTCATCAAGGAAATCCTCTGCCGAAACATCTTCTTTTATGAAAGAATAAAGCCCCGGACTGGCAATGAGCCATGACAAAAAGAGCCGGTAGGAATAATCTATGCCTTTTTTCTGCTTTTCTTCTCTTGTTTTTCTTTCTGCATATGTTTCCCTGCTCTCCTGATATCCTTCTGTATAACTGTTTCCATAACGAATGACCAGATCTTTTAAATCCGCCTTTATAATGCCATGCTCCGCAGCAACTGCTTCCAGATAGCTGTCCCGTTCCACCTTGTCCCGAAACACCAGAAGCTTTTTTGCTGTTTCATGGATAAATTTTGTCCTTTGCGGAGGATCCGACAGGTCAAATCCGCTCTTTAACACAGAAATCTCAAAAAAGAATCCATTGACTGCCCCTGAAAGCCGTTCCTCAAATGCCTCTTTTCCCTCCGCTTTAATAAATTCATCCGGATCCTTATACGGAGCAAGGGAAACGACCCTGCCGTTTATGCCGGCTTTTCTAAGGATGGGAATGGCTCTGAGGGCAGCTTTCTTTCCTGCCTCATCACTATCATAAAGAAGCAGTACCTGTTCCACATATCTTTTTATAATGTTCGCCTGATTCTCTGTAAATGCCGTCCCTAAAGAAGCAACTGCATTTGTAAAGCCTGCCTGATGCATGGCGATGACATCCATATACCCTTCACACAAAAGAAAGGCATCCTTTTTCCCTTTCTTTGCATAATTCAGTCCATACAAATTTCTTCCCTTATCAAATACCTTTGTTTCAGGAGAATTTAAATACTTCGGTTTTGCATCGCCCATCACCCTTCCGCCAAAACCAATGACATGATTGCTGACATCCATAATAGGGAACATGACGCGATTCCGGAATTTATCACGAATTTCGCGCTCCTCCATCTTAAACAGTCCTGTTTCCTTTAAAACCTCGTCCGAATATCCCTCATGCTTTAAATATTTATACATTTCCACACCGCCTGAACGGGCAAAGCCCAGGCCAAAATGTACCATTGTGCTGTCAGAAAGCCCCCTGTTTTTTAAATATTCATATCCGGTCCTCCCATACTCTGATTTTAACAGGGCATAGTAATATGTAGCAGTTTTTTTATTTATTTCCAAAATCTGATTCCGTAAGCTCTCCCTTTTTCTCTGCTCCTCATTCATTTCTCCCGCAGAAATGGTCATGCCGCTTCTCTCTGCCAAAAACTCAACTGCTTCCGTAAAGGAAAAGTTTTCATATTCCCTGATAAAGGTAAACACATCGCCACCCACGCCACAGCCAAAGCATTTGTACAACTGCAGGGAAGGATTCACATTGAACGATGGGGATTTTTCGCTGTGAAACGGGCACAGCCCCAAAAAATTACTTCCTGCGCGCCTAAGCTTCACATAACTTCCAATTACATCTACGATATCACTGCGCAGACGCACTTCATCTACCACCTCCGGCGGATACCATGCCACAACCGTTCCCTCCTTCCCTTACCTGTATTCAATGCCGGAAACGCCCCATGACTTCGGAATCATGATATCCTTATACAGATTTACCGCATACCGGTCACTCATGCAGGCAATAAAGTCACACACCAGCCGGCGTTCCGGCTCTCCCTCGCTTAATAATTTTTGAAATTCCTCCGGCAGCTCTGTTATATTTTCTATGTAATAGTCATACAACGCATGGACAATATGGTCAACCTTTTTTTCCTCCCCCTTCGCCACAGGGTTCGTATAGACCGAGGCAAACAAAAATTTCCGAAGTTTAAACATTGCCTCCTGCACCTTTTCCGACATGCAGATTTCATTTTTTCCCTCGCTGTTCCTAACAATATCATGCACCAATGTATTCAAACGCTTATTTGTGCTGTTTCCAAGTACATCTGTAAGTTTTTCAGGTATGTCTTTCTCTTTAATGATTCCTGCACGAATGGCATCATCAATATCAGAATTGATATAAGCAATTTTATCTGATAAACGCACAATTTTTCCTTCTAATGTGGCCGGAGTACATTTCGTCTGATGGTTCAAAATCCCGTCACGCACCTCTTTCGTAAGATTTAATCCCAGACCATCTTTTTCCAGACGCTCCACCACGCGCACACTCTGTTCATTATGATGGAAACCGCCCACGTCTTCCATGATTTTATGAAGGGCACGCTCTCCTGCATGACCATACGGTGTATGCCCCAGATCATGGCCTAATGCAATCGCTTCTGTCAAATCTTCATTCAGCAAGAGTGCCCTCGCTATGGTCCTGGCATTCTGCGCCACCTCCAACGTATGTGTCAGGCGCGTCCGGTAATGATCCCCCTCCGGTGCCAGAAATACCTGCGTTTTCTGTTTCAGCCTGCGAAACGCCTTGCAATGGATGATCCTGTCCCGGTCCCTCTGAAAGTCGGTACGGATGTCGCACTGCTCCTCTTTTCTGTCACGCCCTGCGCTTTCATCTGCAAAGGACGCATATTCACTTAAAATTTCATGCTCCCTGCGCTCCTGTCTCTGACGAAGATTCTCACTCATGATAACGCCTCCCCGTATAACAGCCACCGTCTTTCAAATCCGGCAGCTTTTCTACACCTGTCTGCTTCCAAGGAAATAAAACCCTTTTCCTTCCTCCAGACGAACCTGTATAAATTCACCGATCAATGCCTTCTCCCCGGGGAAATGCACCAGATGGTTTCCACTTGTCCTTCCGGTCAGGAGAGCCGGATCCTGTTTGTTCTCCTCCTCAACAAATACCTCCACTGTTTTCCCGACCAGAGCCTCATTTTTTTCTGCAGAGATTTTCTGGACCAGTGCGAGCAGACGGTCAAATCTTTCCTTACAGACATCATCAGGAACCTGGTCAGAAAGAGCTGCAGCCGGCGTTCCTGTACGCCTGCTGTAAAGAAAAGTGAACGCACTGTCATACCGCACCCGTTCCACAACAGCTAATGTTTCCTTGAAATCCTCCTCCGTTTCTCCCGGAAAGCCCACAATGATATCCGTACTCAGTGTAATATCCGGCACTGCCTTTCTTATCTTTTCCACCAAAAGAAGATAATCCTCCTTCGTATAATGCCGGTTCATTTTTTCCAACAGCCTGGTGCTCCCGGACTGCAGCGGCAGATGAAGCTGCTTACAGATTTTTTCCGAGCTTCGCATGACCTCGATCAGGTCATCAGAAAGGTCTTTGGGGTGCGAAGTCATGAACCGGATGCGCTTTAACCCCTCCACCTTTTCCACCCTTCTTAAAAGCTCCGCAAATGTGATCGGCTGTTCTAAATTTTTTCCATAAGAGTTGACATTCTGCCCAAGCAGCATGACCTCCTTTACGCCGTCCTTCACCAGACAAGTAATTTCTGCCAGAATGTCCTCCGGTTTCCTGCTCCTCTCCCTGCCGCGCACATAAGGCACAATGCAGTAACTGCAGAAATTATTGCAGCCGAACATGATATTGACCCCGCTTTTGAACGGATATTTCCGTTCGGCAGGAAGCTCCTCCACAATCTGTGTGGTGTCCTCCCACAAATCAATCACCATCTTCTTTTTTCCTGGTTCATCCAATACCTTCATGGATAAAAGCTCTGCAAACTTAAAGATATTATGCGTACCAAAAATAATATCCACATTCCGGTAACTCTTTTTTATTTTTTCTACAACTGTCTTTTCCTGCATCATACAGCCACAGACCGCAATCACCATTTCCGGATTTTTTTCTTTCTGTTTCTTTAACTGTCCGAGCCTGCCGTACACCTTTAAATTTGCATTTTCCCTAACCGTACAGGTATTATACAATACAAGGTCTGCCTCCTCTGCTTCTGTCATTTCATACCCGATAATCTTTAAAATACCTGTAATTTTTTCCGAATCCCTCGCATTCATCTGACAGCCAAACGTTGTCACATTTGCATATAACGGACGATGAAGCTTTTCTTTTTTTATTTCCAGCCACTCCCGTAACTGTTTCATAAAATAATACTGCCGTTGTGGTTCCCGGGCAGGCGGTTCATTCGTCAGGTCGATTGCATCAAAATCCATCCCAGCATACAGCATCTGATTTTTCCTCTTTTCTTTTTTGTAAAGACAAAGCTCAAAAACTTCTTCCTTCAAAGTCACTGTTAAGCTTTCTTTCCGGATTTATTGTTTCTGATAAATCGAAAAATAGCATTCCTACCCCTATACAGTTTGAATGCTATTTCTAAATATTTAATGCACCAGGAGGGATTTGAACCCTCACGAAGTTGCCCTCGACGGATTTTGAGTCCGTTGCGTCTGCCGTTCCGCCACTAGTGCACGATAAACCACATAACAAAATATAGTTTATCATTTTTTTTTACTTCTGTCAAGAGTTTTTTCACTTTTCCACGACAATTAAATTTATCATAGTATAACATAACTCCCACAAAAGAAAAGCAGGAAACTTCTCTCCTGCTTTTCTAATTTCTATCAATATTTTTTTATAACAAACACATTTATTGGTTACCATTTATTATCCAATAATTCTTCTTGCACATGCAGGCTGTCTGTATCTGTAATTAGAAATCTTAATACCATCCCTCTTATTACTTGCATGTACGACCTGTCCACCGCCAATATACATTGCAACATGACCGATTCTTCCACCATTACGATAGAAAATCAAATCTCCCGGCTGAAGGTCTGAAAAGCTGACGCTTCTTCCCCTTCCTGACTGAGCTGCTGCTGAATGCGGCAGGCTGTAACCGAACTGTGCATAAATGCTCATGGTAAATCCGGAGCAGTCCGTTCCATGTGTCAGGCTGGAACCACCCCATACATAAGGGTTTCCAACGAACTTACATGCATAAGATGCAATCGTGGAACCAGAACCATTACTTGCCGTTGTCGTAGTTTCCTTTTCAGAGCTGTCAGAGCTTGAAGAGCTGCTTGAACTCTCACTTCTTGAGCTTGAAGAACTGCTTGAGCTTGAATAGCTCGTGCTGCTGCTTCTTGAGCTTGAAGAGCTGCTTGAGCTTGAATGATGTGACGTGCTGCTTGAGGAACTGCTTGAGCTTGAGTGCGCAGATGAACTGCTGCTTGAGCTTGAACTAGACGATGAGCTGCTTGAATTATTTGAGCTGCTGCTTGCATTCTCATTGGAGCTACTCTGCTGTGCCTGCTGCGCCTGCTGTTCCTCTAAAAGCTGCTGCTGACGAGCTGCTGCTTCCTCTGCTTCACGCTTTCTGCGAATCTCTGCTTCCTCTTCTTCTTTTGAAATTGCCTTCTTGAAGGACATATATTTATGTACAAACTCTTTTGCAACATAACCTTTGTCACCATCGTCAATCTCGATTTTGTACCAGTTTTCTGACTCTCCCACAATCTCATACTTCTCATCTTCCGGAATCTGTGTCAGAATCTTTGACTTTGTACTCTTTTTCTGACGGACATTTAATGTAATGACTCCGCTGTTCACATAAGCATATGGTGTTCCATATTTGTCTGCTACTTTTTCAGCCTTGGCTCCGATTGCGAGGAAATCTTTATTTATATAACCGGTAACGGTTCCAGACGAAATCTTTGCCCATTCTCCTTTTTCACTCAGAATCTTTGCAGAAGAACCCTTATATAATTTTCCAAGAATTTTAGCCTCTGTAGACGGCTTCTTTCTAATATTGACATAATCATTTGCAATGGAAATTCCAAGATCAACAAACTGCTCTCCAACTGCCGGACTTGGCGTTGGTGTTGCAGATGCAGACGCTTCTGCTTCTTTAGAAGTAACCTGCACCGGTACTTCTGTTGCTTCCGGTGCAGCCGTAGCCTCTGCCGGAGCCTCAGTCTGCTGTGCTTCTTTTGTATCTGCTTCCTTATTCTTACAATTCTCTTCAAAATATTTATCCATAGATAACGAAATTCCCGCCATCTCTGTTTCCTGACATAAACCCGCTGCATCTGCCCCTTTACCTGCAGGCAATGAATAACATCCTAATGATAATGTAACCGCTGTGCCAAAAACTGCTGCATTTCTCACCCAACGTGTCTTAATCATAATATACCTCCGTAGCTTATCACCGTTCTCAACATTACATCGTAATTCTGCTTCTTTAAATAACAGCTCTTTAAATAACTTATTTAACAATTATTACAAAACTATTACATTGCGAGATTTATTATAGCAATCCCATTTTGCTTTGTCAATACCCCAAACAAATAATTCAAAGATTTTTTTCTTTATATATGTTAGTTTTCGCACCGTAGAATGACTAATTTATTTCATATTTTTATACCTATAAAACAGCATAAAAAAACTACAGCCGTAGACAAAACCATACATTTTATGTAATAATTTTACTCTATCACTGTAGTTTTTTACTAAAAAATTTCTTTTTCAATACTTTTTTGTGCAAACAACACAAACCCCACATTCTACTTTTGTCTAACATCCAATTTTCAGGCTTTATTATATTAAGTTTCTGACTAGAATTTTATAATAATGCAAAAAATTAACATTTGACACAGACAACTGCCTCAATCTCTACTGCAACATCCTTTGGCAGCCTTGCTGCCTGTACGCAGGAGCGCGCCGGATATGGCGCAGTAAAATATTTTTCATAGACCGCATTGATTTTTCCAAAATCGTCCATATTACTGATGAAAACAACGGTCTTTACCACATCCTCCATGGATGCCCCTGATGCCTCCACCAAATTCTTTAAATTTGTAAATGCCTGCTCTGCCTGTGCTTCCACAGAGCCTGTCACAAGCTCCCCTGTTTCCGGATCGATCGGAATCATCCCGGAGGTAAAAATCAAATTTCCTGTCTGAATCGCCTGCGAATACGGACCAATCGCCGCAGGCGCATTTTTCGTACTGATTTCTTTCTTCATATTATATATCTCCTTATATGATATTGCCTTCATGACCAGGCACAATTTTTCTTATTGCCTTCATGACCAGACACATTTTTTCTTATTACCTTCTTGACCAAATACGCATTTTCTTACAATCTTCACAACCAGACATATATTACTGCTTCCGTATGCCATCTCCCGCAATCGTAATCTTCTGTTCCTTTAAAAGATGCCCAATGGCGCGCTTGAACGCATTTTTGCTCATATGGAAACGGTTCTTGATTGCCTCCGGCGCACTCTTATCATGAAACGGCAGAAACCCTCCGGACGCTAAAAGCTCCTCATAAATCATCTCTGCATCCTCATTCATCTGCTCCGGAATCTTCTTTTTCACACTAAGCGACAGCCTTCCATCCTCCAGAACCTTCGCCACCCTTGCATGAACCATCTGCCCGATCCGGTACCGTTCAAACACCTCTTTCTTTGGCAAAAGTGCGGAATACACATCATCCACTGCAATGAACACGCCAAAATTCTCACTGAGCTCGTAAACACTTCCAGTCACTTCATCATCCTTCTGGTAAGGTGAATCATTTTTCAGTACCTGGTAAATGTGCATGGAAGCACAAAGCCTTTCACTTTTATCCAGATAAAGTGTAACTAAGACCTCCTCTCCCGCCGCAACCTTATAAAGCTGTTCTTTAAAGGGCAGGAACAAATCCTTCGCCAGTCCCCAGTCTAAAAATGCACCAATTCCTGTCACCTGCTTTACCTTCAGCCTTGCCACAGCACCTAACGTCAGCTTCGGCTCCATTCTGGTCGCAATCGGCCGATCCTCCGAATCCTTATAAACAAAGACTTCTAATACGTCTTTTACCTGTGTATCCTCCGGCACCTGCGACTTTGGAAGTAAAATCTTCTCACTATCTTCTCCTGTCATGGTGTTCAGATACACACCAAAATCGGTCTTCTTCACCACCACTAATTCCTGATATTTCCCTAATTCTATCTTATCTGCCATAATTCCTTCCTATTGAATTCAATGGTTCCTCACATTAAAAATCACCAAAACTATAATATATAAGCTGCATTATCAATATTAACCTTAAATCTTATAAGCATAATATACTTCCTTAGTTTATTAAGGCATAAATTCAACTAAAATTCAACAATTCAGCCTTCCTCAGATATCCCTCAAAAAATTTGATTATGAATTATCATTCTTTGACGAAGCACCAATCTCTGCACCCTCATCCGTTTCTACAACCGTCTCTTTCCATTCACCAAACTTACGAAATCTCTGATAACGCTTTTCCAAAAGTTTTTCTACAGGTGTATCCAAAAGTTCCTTTATCTTGATTTTCAACGCTTCCTTTATCTTATCTGTTGTAAATTCCAGATTCTTTTCCAAGCCCTCCTCCGGCTCCGGAATGATTCGGTCAATCACTCCATTTTTCAAAAGATGCCCGGAGGTCATTTTCATCAACTCCGCCGCCTCTGCCACTCTGGAAGTATCGCGCCACAAAATGCTTGCAAAGCCCTCCGGCGAAAGCACAGAATACATCCCATGTTCTAACATCCATACCTCATCAGCCACTGCAAGTGCCAGCGCACCGCCGCTTCCGCCTTCTCCGGTAAAAATACTGATGATCGGCGTTTTTAACCTTGACATTTCCATAAGGTTTCTGGCAATCGCCTCGCCCTGTCCGCGCTCTTCTGCGCCAATTCCACAGAACGCACCTGCTGTATTCACGAACGTAATCACCGGACGCCTGAACTTTTCTGCCTGTTTCATCAGGCGAAGCGCCTTTCGGTACCCTTCCGGATTTGGAGAGCCGAAGTTGCAGGACATATTTTCCTCTAACGTATGCCCCTTCTGTATTCCAATCACGGTTACAGGAATCCCCTGGAAAAAAGCAATCCCTCCAACCACCGCACCATCATCCGCAAACAGCCGGTCGCCATGCAGCTCCATAAAATCTTCAAAAATACCATCAATAAACTGTCTGGTGTTCGGCCGTTCAATCATACGGGCAATCGCCACAGACTTCATTGCATCACTCATGCCAAATCCTCACTTTCTACGCATTTATGAAGCTTAAGAAGCTTTCCAAGCTCCTCCTTAAGCTTCTCTCTGTGAACAATCCGATCCACAAAGCCATGCTCAAGCTGAAACTCCGCTCTTTGGAATCCCTCCGGGAGCTCCTGATGAATCGTTCCTTTAATGACACGCTGCCCGGCAAAACCAATCAAAGCCCGCGGCTCTGAAAGAATAATATCACCTAACATGGCAAAACTCGCTGTTACCCCGCCGGTTGTTGGATCCGTCAATACTGTAATGTACAAAAGTCCGGCTTCATCATGCCTTCCTAATGCCTCTGCCGTTTTCGCCATCTGCATCAGGGAAATGATTCCCTCCTGCATCCTGGCTCCGCCGGACGTTGTAAAAATAATAACCGGAAGCATGTGTTCTGTGGCATACTCAACCGCTCTTGTTACCTTTTCCCCGACCACAGAGCCCATACTTCCCATCATATAATGACTATCCATAATGGCTAAGACAACATCCTCGCCTTCAATTTTTGCACGTCCTGTAACCACAGCCTCCCGGATGCCCGCTTTCTTTTGCGCAGCCTGAATAATCTCCTCATACTCCGGATACTCCATTGGATTTTCTGACTCCAAAAAAGCATCAAGCTCCACAAAACTGCCTTCATCACAGGTCACTCTGATTCTCTCTGACGGACTCATCCGGAAATGCGCATCACAATTCGGACAAAGCTTATATTCCGTCACTTCTTTTTTATATATTATGGCTTTACAGGTATTACATTTAATCCACATTCCGTCCGGAATGGCGGGACCGACTCCGGGCACTCTCCTCTCTGCCTTACGCTTTCCACCGGAAGCCCTGCCACCGGAAAGACTGTTCTTCTTTTTAAAACTAAGATTCATTTTCTACCTCTCCCGCTGCTGTTTTGTTTCCATCCAGCCCCCCATCTGCCGCAAAAAATAAGTGCTCCAGACAATACCGGCTGAAATGTTATTTCATTTTTCTTTTCCAGGATTCCAGTCTTTCCTCTAAAAAGGAGGTATCGAATTCTCCCTTTAAATAATCCTTATCATTCAGAATTCTATCCTGAAATTCTATATTCGTTTCAATTCCACTGATGATGAACTCATAAAGAGCCCTTTTCATCTTCGCAATTGCTTCCTTCCTGTCTTTTCCATGCACAATGACCTTTGCGATCATGGAATCGTAGTACGGCGGGATTATATAATTCTGAAAAACAGCCGTATCTACACGCACACCTAATCCACCTGCCGGAAGCATCAGATAATCAATCAGCCCCGGACAAGGTGCAAAATTCCTTTTCGGATCCTCCGCATTAATCCTACACTCAATGGCATGGCCTTGAATTTCTATATCCTTTTGTTTCAGTGAAAGCTTTTTTCCTGCCGCAATACGGATCTGCTCCTTCACAATATCCACTCCGGTAATCATTTCTGTAACAGGATGCTCCACCTGAATCCTGGTATTCATTTCCATAAAATAAAATTTCCCGGATTTATCATAAAGAAATTCAATTGTGCCAGCACTCTGATACCCTGCAGCTTTTGCTGCACGCACTGCAGCATCACACATCTTTTTTCTGACTACATCAGAAATCACCGGAGACGGTGCTTCCTCTAACACCTTCTGGTTCTTTCTCTGTAAAGAGCAGTCCCTTTCCCCCAGATGAATCACATTTCCATGCGAATCTCCAAGCACCTGAACCTCAATATGCCTTGCATGCTCCACAAGCTTTTCCATATACATGGTATCATCACCAAATGCAGCCTTTGTCTCGCTTTTTGCAGATTCAAATGCAGCCTTCATATCCTCCTTTGTGCGCACGATACGGATTCCTTTCCCGCCACCGCCGGCAGATGCCTTGACCATTACCGGATAGCCCAGGCTCTCTGCAACATTGTATGCCTCATCCAGATCCTTTACCACGCCATTGCTTCCCGGAATCACAGGCACCCTTGCCTGTATCATCATGGTCCTTGCATTCGACTTATTTCCCAAAAGATCTATGACAGCCGGAGAAGGTCCGATAAATTTAATATGACACTCCTCGCACATTGCCGCAAATGTACTGTTTTCAGACAAAAAGCCAAACCCCGGATGGATTGCCTCTGCATCTGTTTCCACTGCAGCAGTAATGATGTTCGCCATATTATTATAACTGTCTGCTGCTTTTGCTGAACCAATACAGACCGCCTCATCTGCAAGCTGTGTGTGAAGTGCCTCCCTGTCCGGCTCCGAAAAAACCGCCACCGTCCGGATTCCCATTTCACGGCACGCCCTGATGATCCGTACTGCAATCTCCCCTCGGTTTGCAATTAAAATCTTCTTAAACATAGCTTCCTCCATGCCTTATTCGTTTCTGTCCCTGTCTTTGCCCGGGCAGACGGTCATGCGTCATTCTACAATGAACATGAACTGCTCCACCTGACATGCCACTTCATCTCCCACATAAGCTGTTCCATGGCCAATTCCAATATTTCTTTTCAGCTTATCAATCTCAAGTTCCAGACGAAGCACATCTCCCGGCACAACTTTTCTTTTGAATTTCACGTTCTTAATGCCGCCAAAATAGCCGGTCTTTCCTTTGAGCTCATCCAAAGACAGAATTGCAACTGCACCTGCCTGTGCCATTGCCTCCACCTGCAGAACGCCCGGCATCACAGGTTCTCCCGGAAAGTGGCCCGCAAAAAACGGTTCATTATACGTTACATTTTTAATGGCAACCACTCGTTTTCCTTTTTCTAATTCTTCTATCCGGTCAATCAGCAAAAACGGCTGTCTGTGTGGAATAATCTCCATAATCTGATTAATATCCATTACCATAATCATCCTCCCTGTCTGTTACAACATCACGCTCCATATATCCATGTGATTACTCCACGCGGAACAGCTCCTGTCCGTACTCTACAAATTCACCATCCTCAGCCAGGACCTCTGTAATTGTACCGGAGAAATCACTGGTTACTTCATTCATGAACTTCATGGCTTCAATGATACATACTACATCTCCGGCCGCAATCTGGTCACCCACCTTTACAAAAGGTTTTTCTCCCGGTGCCTGGCTCTGATAAAAGGTTCCAACGATTGGTGCTGTAATCAGCTTTCCACCTTTTTTTGCAGATTCCTTCCCTGTTAATGTCTCTGCCTCCTTTTTTTCACCTGCTCCCAAGCTTCCGCTCTCTGCCTGCTCTCCATACATAGTCTCAACCGCCGTATTTGGCAGAACGCCTGCCATGGCAGGTGCCATGACAGGCATCTGCATTCCGGATACCGGCGTTACAGAGGGCATTACCGGAGCTTTCCCGCGGTTCAGGCGCAGACAGTCATTTCCAAGCCTGACCTCCATATCGTTCAGATCGGTTTTTTCAAAAATATCGATCAATTCCTTTACTTCACTATATTCCATCTTAATCCGATTCCTTTCCTGTTTTTGGTTACACACTCCTTTTCCTCTTGAATAAACATGTTCTTCTTATGCTGCTTATACGCTCCACAATTTACCGGCATATCATTCCCCTGTCCACTTTTTAAAGCAGAGTACCCCGTTATGGCCACCAAAACCTAATGAATCTGAAAGCGCATACATAATATCCGCATTTCTTCCTTCATTTGGAATATAATCCAGGTCACATTCCTCATCCGGTACATGATAGTTGATGGTCGGCGGCAAAAAGCCTTCCTCTAATGCTTTCACACAGGCAATCGCCTCAATGGCACCGGCAGCACCAAGAAGATGGCCGGTCATGGATTTTGTAGAACTGACCGGAATTTTCTTTGCCAGCTCGTCACCAAATGCCTGCTTAATTGCCTTTGTTTCACCAGCATCATTTGCATGGGTACTTGTTCCATGAGCATTGATATAACCCACCTGCTCCGGTGAAATACCAGCCTCGTCAAGTGCCAGCCTGATTGCCCTTGCTGCACCATTTCCTTCCGGATCTGGAAGTGTCACATGATATGCATCTGCAGTCGCACCATAACCAACGACCTCACCATAGATTTTGGCTCCTCTCGCCTTTGCATGCTCAAGCTCCTCCAGCACAAGTATTCCGGAGCCATCGCCCATGACGAATCCGCTTCTTTCTTTATCGAACGGTCTGCATGCCTTCTTCGGGTCCGCCTCCGTGGTAAGTGCTGTCAGATTCGTAAAACCTGCCACCCCGATTTCACAGATGGCAGCCTCTGCACCACCTGCCAGACATACATCCAGATAACCATGCTTAATATCACGAAATGCCCTTCCGATACAGTTTGTTCCAGTGGTGCAGGCAGTCACAATATCCTCGCAGACGCCCTTTGCACCGATCCGGATTGCAATATTGCCAGCCGCCATATTTCCAATCGTCATTGTAATGAACATTGGGGATACCCTTGCCGGACCTTTTTCCCGAAGCCTCGTCACCTGCTCCTCCATTGTCATCAATCCGCCAACACCAGAACCCACAATCACTCCGACCCTTTCCGCATCTGTCTTTTCCATATCAAGGCCAGAATCTTCAAAAGCCTGTACTCCTGCTGCCAGGGCATAGACTGCATACGGGTCATTTCTCTTTACGTCCTTTTTCGTCATATAACGCTCTGAATCAAAATCCTTCACTTCTCCGGCAATCTTCACCTTAAATTCAGAGGTGTCAAATTTTTTAATGTAATCAATTCCACATACCCCCGACTTTAAGCCATTCCAATACTCCTCCACTGTATTCCCTATCGGAGTAATTGCTCCCATTCCTGTTACTACCACTCGTCTTTCCATTGTAACCTCCCTGCTACTGTTACCTTAACTATTCCTTCCGGTCTGCGCACTTATGCGCTGCCTCTGCCCCAAAAGCTGAATACGCATCTCCGGGCTCATATTCTTTGAACATTTTTCAAGTCCACAGCTGCCATCTACATTACCATGCCACCATCCACATTAAGCACCTGACCGGTAATATATGTATTTTTTGCCAGAAAAACAGCAGCACTTGCAATATCCTCCGTTTTTCCATACCGTTTCAGAGGAATCACAGACATCATCTGCTCCTTCTGCTCATCTGAAAGCACTGCGGTCATATCCGTTTCCACAAATCCCGGCGCAATCGCATTACACGTAATTCCTCTCTGTGCCAGCTCCTTCGCCACAGACTTTGTAAGCCCAATGACCCCCGCCTTGGAGGCTGCATAATTTGCCTGTCCTGCATTTCCCATTACGCCCACCACAGAGGCCATATTGATAATCGTTCCGCTGCGCTGCTTTAACATGATGCTGCTGGCATGACGAATCATATTGAATGTTCCCTTTAAATTTGTATCAATTACAGAATCAAACTGCTCCTCCGTCATCCTCATCACAAGCATATCTCTTGTGATGCCCGCATTATTCACCAGAATATCAATGGTTCCAAATTCCTTCTTGATTTGTTTCATAAATTCTGCAGCAAATGCAAAATCGCTGACATTTCCCTGCACCGGAAGGCACTTTACACCTTTTCCTTCAATTTCCGCAATCGTTTCCTCTGATACGCTGCTATGGTAATTCAAAACAATATTGCAGCCCTCCTCTGCGAATGCAAGGGCGATTGCTTTCCCGATTCCCTTTGCCGCACCGGTCACGACTGCCGTTTTACCCTTCAACATTTCCTCATTCATTTCCGGAAACCTCCTCCAGCTTCTTTAATGTCTTTGAAAGAGATGCTTCATCCTCTACATTTACAATGGTCACGCCCTTTACCGTCCTCTTTACAAAACCACAAAGTGCTTTTCCCGGACCAAGTTCAATGAATGTGTCTGCACCCTCTTTCTGCATATTTTCTATGATATCATAAAAACGGACTGGAGACACTATCTGTTTCTCCAGTGTCGGAACAATCTCCTGTTCCGAAGCCACGATTCCGGCATCTACATTTGTAAATACAGGAATCTGCATTGGGGAAAGCGTTAATTTACAAAGCTCCGGCACCAGCTTTTCCCTTGCCGGGTCTAAAAGCGGTGTATGAAACGGTCCGCTGACATTTAACTTTACAGCCCGCTTTGCTCCCTTTTCCTTCGCAAGCTCTGCTGCTTTCTCAGCAGCTGCTGTTACGCCTGCGATTACAATCTGACCGGGCGCATTATAATTTGCAGGAATGACAAGCCCTGCACCCAGATCCTGTGCTTCCCTGCAGGCTTCCTCCACAAGCTCCGTATCTAATCCTAAAATGGCATACATGGCTCCCTCTCCGGAAGGAACTGCCTCTGCCATGAATTTTCCTCTTTTCTGTACCAGTGCGACTGCCTCCTCAAACTGCATGGCACCACTGGCAACATATGCGGTATATTCCCCCAGGCTCAGACCTGCCGTCATATCTGCCCGGATTCCCTTTTCTTCCAACACTCTCATTGCCGCAACACTCATTGTCAGAATGGCCGGCTGTGCATACTCTGTTTCTGCTAACTTTTCTTCACTTTCAAAGCAGATGTCCTTAATGGAATACCCCAATACCTCATCTGCCCTGTCAAAAATCTCCTTCGCAGCGGCATAATTCTCATACAGCTCTTTTCCCATGCCGGCATATTGCGCTCCCTGACCACTAAACAAAAAAGCCTTCTTCATCTTAAAATCTCCTTATTAAAAAAACGCTGCCATTTCGTATTTACAGCCTGTTAGCTACATCCCTTTTCCGTCACAGCCGGAAAAAGGATGTACAAGGCTTTTTAAAACAATTTTCTGATCAATCATTTCACACATACGTGTGGCTTACAGGCACGAAGCCATCAAACCATCCAATATTATTTGTGGCTTTCAACAAAATCAACTGCATCCTTTACAGTAACGATTGACTCCGGATCATCTACTGAAACATCAAATTCATCTTCAATATCATTGATGATCTGGAACAGGTCCAAAGAATCTGCATCAAGATCTTCCTTTACATTTGTTTCCATTGTAATCTCTTCAATATCCCTGCCTGTCTGCTCTGCAATAATCTCCCTGATTTTCTCAAATACCATAATTTTTTCCTCCTAAAAAATTTAATCTCTCTGAAACTGTAGTTTTCATGCGCAGAATACAAAAACATGCCCTCCTGTGCATAATATATATAGAACTGCTGATGTCTTTTGCATCCTCAGTTTATATCAGACCCTTTCTACCACTCTACCAATACCGTTGCCCAGGTCATGCCACCGCCAAAGCCGGATAAAATAACCTTGTCTCCCCGCTTCAAAAAACCTTTTTCATTCAATTCATTCAACGCAATCGGAATACTGGCTGAAGATGTATTCCCAAACCTCTCCATATTCATATAAAACCTTTCAAACGGAATCTGAAGTTTCTTTGCAATAACTTCAACGATTCTTGCATTTGCCTGATGCGGAACATAACAACGAATGTCCTCTGGCTGGAGCCCTTCTTCCTCTAATACCTGTTTTATGCTCTTAAGCACCATTTTTGTGGCAAATTTGAACACTTCCCTTCCATTCATATATACATACCATCTCGGATGTGCATAGCTTTCCAGTGAATTGAACGCATTTGCACATTCCGTATATCCCTCTGTGAGTATTTCATAAGATGCCCCGTCTGAACCAATATTCTCCCGTAAAATACCGCCTTCCTCTGTTTCCTGAAGAAAAGCACCGCCTGCTCCATCTCCAAACAGCACACAGGTACTCCTGTCTGTCCAATCCACAATCTTAGACAGCGTTTCTCCGCCAATGACAATCGCATTCCGGTAATTTCCTGCCTTAATAAACTTATCTGCCGTACAGAGAGCAAACATGAACCCGCTGCATGCAGCCACCAGATCAAAGCATACTGCATTTTTTGCACCAAGTTCCTTCTGTACCATACAAGCCAGAGAAGGTGTCCCATAATCAGGCGTTACCGATGCCACAACAACCAGATCGACATCTTCTGCCGAAACCCCTGCACGCTCTATAAGCTTTCTTGCGGTTTCTATTACAAACACTGAGGTGTTCTCTCCGGATGAGATTCTTC
>CADBMP010000063.1 GCA_902795775.1 uncultured Lachnospiraceae bacterium
GAGCGTGACGAAAGGGACGGTGAATACGGTAGAGGGAAACTCAGGCGACAGGGTGAAAAGGCACAGCTATTCAATCGGGGATAACCGGATTTATGGATACGGAATACCGAATTACTAAACGCATAAAGGCAGGCAAAATCCCTTTGCACAAGTGAAAAAATGTTTGTTTTCTGTCTAAATTTATGATAATATGAAACCAAAGGTGGATGCAGTAAGGCATCTGCCGGATGGACACAGGGATTTTGGCAGTAGATAAAACGGAGACGAAAGGATGACGGAACAGAAAAAGAAAGAGCGTATTGCGGAGCTTTTGAAAGAACTGAGAGAGCTGCAGGCTACGCCAAAAAGCGACTGGCACGCAGCTTTTGAAGCATTGCTCAGGATTGAAACGCATAAATACGAAAACAAGGTACACATCCGGACAGAGGAAGAAATCGGGGTGCTGCCACCGAGAACCGATTTTGTGATTCTTGTGGAAGAGGAGGAAGTGAAGCTTGATAAGGAAATCTTCAAACAGTTCCGGAGGATCAACA
Organism: uncultured Lachnospiraceae bacterium; assembly: GCA_902795775.1. GTDB lineage: Bacteria > Bacillota > Clostridia > Lachnospirales > Lachnospiraceae > Butyribacter. Next base: position 534 of record CADBMP010000063.1, read on the forward strand.
TTCTGGAGTATAAGAATCCTTACGATTCCCTGAATGAGAGAGTGCTTCGCAAGGTCTGCGGATATGCCAATCTCTACATCGGTGTTGCAGAGCATGAGGGAGACAGACCGGCAGAACAGGTGACAATTTCCGTCTTTCGGGCGGTGAAGAATCCTGCCTTGTTTAAGAAGATGGAGAAAGACGGGACATTGGTGAGGGATGAAATACCGGGAATCTATCATGTAAAGAAAATGACAGACCTGCCATTCCAGATTGTTATTACAGGTGAGTTGGAAGGTGACGCATATGCAGCATACAGGGCATTGACGGATAAAGCGGAGAAAGCAGATGTAGAATGTATTATGAAAAATGCGGAGAAGGAAGTGGATGGTATGGTCTTAGATTATTACGGGGTTCTGCTGAATCTGATAGTGGAAAAGAATCCGCAGTTTTTTGAGCTTGTGAAAGGGGAGATAATCATGAAGGATGCTTTGATGGAAATGGTAAAGGACAGGGTGGATGCAAGGGTGCAGGAAACCACTGTGACACACATAAGAGATATTATGACGAATCTGAAACTTACAGCGGAACAAGCTATGGATGCTTTGTGTATTCCGACTGGACAGAGAGAAATCTACAACGCTTTAATAAATAAAAAATAGTGGGGATACGAAATCACTTTGTTCCTGCTACATGAATCAGAATTGTTCATTGGAAATACGAAAGGTGGTATATTTATCAAAACAAATGAATTATCTGTGATTACGAAAGCAAAGGATTTGTGCAGTTATGTACTGACGATTACGGAAAAATCCCCAAAACGCTTTCGGTTTACTTTGGTTTCCAGACTGCAAAATTACAGTCTGGATGTGATAGAACATCTGATTTCTGCCAATGAAATTTTTGTAACAGGCGGAGACACAGAGGAAGCAAAGATAAGAATGTCTTTGCAGAGAAGGGCGATGACATCGCTAAAATTATTAGGTTATATTTCAGAATTATCCATGAAACAGCAGTGTATTCTGCCAAAGCAGTATGAACAGATTACGAAGCAGATTTACAATGTGCAGAATATGCTGGGGGCATGGATGAACAGCGATAAAAAGAGATATGAAAGATGAACAGAGATTGTGATTGAATTTGAAAGAGCTTGAAAAGACACATATAAGGGAAGATAGTATAAGAGAAATGACAGAAAATGCGTTTGATGAAATGCTCTGCTTTCAGAATATGTATCAGGCATATAAGATGGCAGCTAGGGGCAAAAGAAGTAAAAAAGAAGTAATTGACTTTGAACTGGATTTAAGCCATAATATCTGGGAGATTATCCGGCAGATGGAGGATAAGAGCTACCGGATTGGCGGATACCATAAATTTATGATTTATGATCCGAAGCAAAGGGAAACAGGCACTTAAATCCTGTTACCGGTGAGGAAAAGGGATTGCCGATGGGAAATCAGACGAGCCAATGGTTCGCCCTTTATTATCTTGATCCTTTGGACAGGCTCATTAAGGAAAAAATGCGTGTAAAACATTATATCCGGTATATGGATGACGGGATTCTGGTGCATGAGAGTAAGGAATTTTTAAATGAAGTAAAAAAAGAAATGGAAAAGAAAGTGGCAGAGCTGAAACTGGAGTTCAATGAAAAGACGCAGATATTCCCGATAGCAGAGGGAGTGGACTTTCTAGGGTTCCGGTTCTATCTGACCGATACAGGGAAAGTGATAAAAAGGCTCCGCACTTCTAATAAAAGGAGATGGAAAAGAAGGCTTAGGAAATTCAAGAAAGATTACCAAAATGGCGATAAATCTCTTAGAGAGATTGGAAGAAGTATGGCAAGCTACAGTGGTCACTTAAAGCATGGTCATACATATAAATTAAAGAAAAAGGTATTAGCAGGATTTGTACTGACAAAGAAACAGAAAGAAGAGGATGGTTGTAGCGGAGATTTGTAAAGCATTCTGCCAGTTCTGCTTGTGTTTGGGGCAAATATGGTGGGGCTTTTGGAATCTTCTTATGACAGGGACAGGGTTGTATGGTGGCTGCGCTCGCCCGGAAACAATGATAATAAAGCGGCGGTTGTGATCGGCGGTGACGGTGGGGCCGGCAATGTCAATAACAACAATGTGAAAAACAAGAATGGTGTTCGTCCCGCCCTGCCCTGCAGCCCGAAGCGTATCGAAAGTTCGGTGCGCCTGTGCGCAGGGGGCAAGGGAACCCGGTTCCTTTTTACGGATATATCCGTAGAAAAATACATGCTGTCGGAATGGATGGACGCAGATGCTTTCATCATATTGGAGCTGTTGTGGCTTGTCTTCTTTACTGCCGGAATCATGGTTCTGGCAGGGAAGGAGTAAAATACGGCAGTTCCTCGGCAGCCACTTTTCGTAACAGGAAATTTTATATATCCATGCCTGATTACAGTTAAACCAGAAAAAGATAAGGTTATTTTTTATCAGAAACGATGAAGCGAATCATTCATGGGATAAGAAAGGAGAAAAAATGCAAAAACAAAAAGAAAAAAGAAGAAACTATGATTTACGGCACAGTTTAAAGGAGCGGCTGCTTTCTGTCCTGCTCAGTCTGGCTGTAGTGCTGACGCTTATGCCGGTCATGCCGGTGAAGGAAGCGGAGGCTGAGGCTGCCACAAAAACAGCAGCAAAGGAACTGGAACCGACGGTTAAAAAGGGAAAGGTAACGGCTGCAAAAGTATTACA
>CADBMP010000064.1 GCA_902795775.1 uncultured Lachnospiraceae bacterium
ACTTTCCGCAATGCGTGTTTTTAAGAGTTTTTTGGCGGTCACAATCTGTTCGGCTGTTTTTTCTGTATGCTGTGCGCTGCTTGGAATTTTGATATCTATTCTGGCAGGGACACCGGTAGGCTCCACCATTGTAACGGTAGATGCAGCAGCGTTTGCGTGCTTTTCAGTTGTAGGACGGATTACCGGCAGAGATGCGTAGGCAGGGTGCCATGATGCAGCAGGTATCCTGCAGATGGAAGAGGAAGGGGAGACTGGTATATCGTAAATTAAGACAAATAACCGAGGGTTGTTTTGGCTCGGCATGGGGGATTGTTATGAAAAAGATATCAAGTGTTTGTGCTGTGCTTTGTCTGTCTGTTTTGTTGTCCGGCTGTGGAAACAAAAATATGGTAAAAGATCTGGCAGATAACGGGAGCGTTTCACAGGGAAATAAAAGGAACGGGGAAGCAAAGGAAAATACGGATGCTGACAGCAGTGTGGAGGCGGCGGACGAAGCGGCAGCGGATTCTGGTGAAATGGTGGATCTAACGGTGCTGAACAGTACCATGGTGTATTCTGAGGTATATGATATGGTATCAAAGCCGGAGGATTACATTGGGAAACGGGTGAAAATGGCAGGTCTTTTTTCTGTGTATGAGGATGAGAAAACAAAAAAGAGATATTTTTCCTGTATTATCCAGGATGCGACGGCGTGCTGTGCGCAGGGGCTGGAGTTTGAATTAAAGGATGCACGTAAATATCCGGAGGAGTATCCCGAGATGGATTCGGAGATTACAGTGGTAGGCACATTTGATACATATGAGGAGAACGGAAATATGTTCTGTGTCATCAGGGATGCACAGTTTACCTGATGATATGTGAAGCTTATGCGGATGCATGGGCATGTTTATGTTTAGGGAAGGTTGTGTTGTAAGGAAAATTAGATAGTAGGGCGGTTTAGATAGTAAGGCAGTTTAAATAGTAAGGCAGTTTAAATTGTAAGGCAGTTTAGATAGTAAGGCAGTTTGGATAGAAAGGCAGTTTAGATTGTAAGGAAATTTAGATAGAAAGGCAGTTTAAATTGTAAGGAAATTTAGATTGTGTGACAGAAAGGGTGAATATTATGTCTTATGTGATTCTTTGTGACAGTTGTACGGATTTTACACCAGAGATGGAAAGGGATTCTCATTTTATCAGGATTCCTTTGACGCTTCGTGTGGGAGATGTGGAAATTATAGATGATGAAACGTTCGATCAGGCAGATTTTTTAAGGCGTGTGGCAGCAGAGCCGGAATGTCCAAAATCCTCCTGTCCAAGCCCGGAAAAGTATATGGAGTATTTTGGAAATGCGGATGATGTGTATGTTGTTACATTGTCCAGCAGGCTCAGTGGTTCGTATAACAGCGCAGAGCTTGCAAAAAAGATGTATCTGGAGACACATCCTGAAAAAAATATTTTTGTGTTTGATTCTAAATCGGCATCTGCCGGCCAGACCTTACAGGCGCAGGAAATCAGAAAACGTGCGGAAAAGGGGATGCCGTTCAAACAGCTTATTTCTGAAGTCACAAATTATATTGATACCATGGGGACGAAATTTGTTCTGGAAACTTTGGAAATGCTTAGGAAAAACGGAAGGCTTTCCTCTGTGACAGCTGCCATCATAAGTGCCTTGAATGTAAAGCTTGTGATGAGCTCTGACGGGCAGGGCGCCATTGAGAAAGTGACACAGGCGAGAGGGATGAAAAAGGCAATCATGAAAATGGTTTCTGCTATTGCAGCAGATGCTGTAGATGCCAAAAACCGGATTCTCTGCATCAGCCATTGTAATAACGAAAAGCGTGCGGAATTTGTGAAAAATGCGGTGGCAGAGCTGCAGCTTTTTAAGGATATCATTGTGACAAAAACAGGCGGTGTCAGCTCCCTTTATGCAGCAGACGGGGGAATCGTGGTGGCGTATTAGGATTGAGATTTTTTGTACCCTGTGGGAAGGGAAAAATGTGTATTACCATTCGGGTGGGGAAGAGCATATCTGGTGGATCCGGGGAGTTTGCAGGAACGGAGGCAGAAAACGGAAGCCGTTGTAAATATGGCAGGCGGATACGCTACAGCCGGTGCCGTCTGCGACAGCGACATATACAGGGCGGCAGGGGCTGATGAGCTTCTTTCCTACAGGACGGAAAAAACCGGATTCGTGCCGGAGGGTGAAGCATTTATCACACCGGGCTTCCATCTGCACGCGAAATATATCATTCATGTGGCGAGCCCTCTGTACAAGGGAGAAAGTAACGGTGAGGAAGAAAAACTCCGTTCCTGCTATAGGAAGAGCCTGCTGCTGGCAAAAGAAAATGGAATCAGTTCCATAGCGTTTCCTCTGATTTCAACCGGTGGCGTTGGGCATCCAAAGGAAGAGGGGCTGCGGATAAGCAGGTTTTCTTTGGCAATATGGAATCGGCAGCTCCGGATTCCGCAGAAACTTTTTCCAAAGGACATGCAGAAGAACGCAGGAGGCTGAGGTTAGGCTCTATATTTCAGAGAAAATCCGCAAAGAAGAAAGAAGATGCCCCATTCATGAGGGATGCCGCTATGATGGTTCCCGCGGCGTCTTATAAGAATGATGAAGAGGACAGCAGTTTCATTGATTTTGAAATGGAACATGAGAGTAAACTGGAAGAACGGATGCAGCATCTTTCCGATACATTCTCGCAATATCTGATGTATTTGATCAAGGACAAGCAGATGGATAATGTGGAGGTCTATAAGAGGGCCGTTGTTGATAAGAAGATTTTTTCCAAGATCAAGAATAATGCGGATTACCATCCAAATAAGCTGACCGCCCTCTGTCTGTGCGTGGGAGCAAAACTGAATCTGGATGAATCCAGGGATCTGCTGGCGAGAGCCGGATACGCACTTTCGCCATGTGATAAGACAGATATCATCTTCTCGTACTTCATTGAAAATAAGATTTATGATATGATAGAGTTGGATATCCAGTTAGAAGAACATGGATTGCCATGCATTATATCTTGAAATTTTAAGTATGGAGATTTTTAATTAAAATGACAGCAACCAAGTGGCCATTACTTTTGATTTAAGCTCGGATTTAGATATGCAATATTTGTGGCTTATGGGACTGAGGACAATGTGGATATTTGTGCAGATGCCTTGGCATATCATATTTTGCAGTCAGCAAAGCGGGCAACGATTATAATTTTACATAATCATCCGACAACAAAGACATTTGGGACTTTTTACATGATGAAGGTGATGCTTTTATGGAGAGAAAAGATGGATATGTCCCACTGAATGTACGGAGCAGCCCAGGCGGCTATCAACACTAAGTACAGCGAGGCTTTCTGACGCCGTAATCGGAAAAATAGACAAGCA
>CADBMP010000065.1 GCA_902795775.1 uncultured Lachnospiraceae bacterium
AAGTCGTGTACAGATACTTTTTCATATAGTTTCAAAGAAACCAATCCTGAGAGCGGTGAAGAGATCGCCACCTCATTTTCCGTCAAGAAAAAACGGATCGTTTCATACAATCCAAGCCTTGCGAAAAAACAACGGGCAGAGATCATGAAGATGGCCGATAAAGCAGCCAGCTACACAACATAAAAAAAACTGACAAAAGAGGAACTGGGCGATTCTGCGAAATATGTCACGATAACCAGCAAAGACAAACAGGGCAAAAAAATAAAGCCCGTCGCGGAGATCAATCAGGAAAAAATTGATGAGGATCTGAAATATGCAGGCTACAACCTGATCGTGACATCCGAGCTGGATATGGAGCCGCTGCAGGTATATCGTACCTATCATAACCTTTGGAAGATAGAAGAATCTTTCCGGATCACAAAATCCTACCTTGATGCGCGCCCTGTTTATGTACAAAAAAGAAACAATCTATGGGCATTTTTTAATATGCTACCTTAGTTTGTTCCTTTTAAGGATCTTAGAGATCAAATGCTTTAAGAATAATATAAATTCCTATGATATCATCAACTTCATATGTGACTTCCGGGTTGTTGACAAAGGTGACGGCACTTATATCAACATTTCAAGGAACCAGTCTGTAAATGAAAAAATCAAAAAACAGACAGGCTTAACAAATCTGGATGCTCTATTCTTGACCCAGACAGAACTAGAAAATCTCTTTACATATTGCATGTTGATCGATTCCTGAGTACTATGTTTTGAGTAAAATGTCGAAAGTCAAGATATATATATTTATACACTAATTTTCCAGATGTGGCAATAATTTTTTATATTTTTATTAAATTTATCGGACAACACCATTATGTTATTTATGAAATTCTTATTTATAAGTATGCGCTGCAATCTGGCTCTGACTTCGGAACCGTTGTTTTTCCTCATATTAGGGTCATTATAGATATATGCCAAAAGGCATGGCTCTAACCTGGAAAAATTGATTTTCATTGAATTAGAGTAAATATAGTTTAGTCTATATGGTTTGTTGTGATTGTCCTGATTTTCAGAATATCCTAAAATAAAGGCTTTAAGGGGTGTAATTGAAAAAAATGGGGAAAGTCAAACGTCAAAGCTATTGACATTTTTTTAATTGCTCATGTAAAATAAAAAACGTAATAACGGGCTGTTCAAGGCTCGCAGATTCTTAACGATTGGAGGTGTTATCTGAAATCAGGTGAAGATGGTAACAGGATATCATTAGAATGAATCAGGGAAGAAGATTATGAAAGGGCTTGAATTATGCACACAGCATGGAGGAGAGTCGATGCTTTCATCACTATTTATGCCGTCGGCTGAAGGCGGTGGAATGGAGGAATTTTATGAGTAAATCAGAAGGAAAAAAAAGAAATCGCTGCTTTTTAGCGATGTTATTAGTGGCAGCACTGTTTTTTCAAAGTGGAGTACCTGTAAGAGCAGCGGAAGATATAGGTATTGGAAATTATTCATCTGCAAATCCGTATCACAGGGTAGCGGCGACGGAGGCGCCGAGCGGTAGTGGCGGTGGCGGCGGTTATGTTCCGTCCTGGTATATGGCATATTATTATTCCGGAAGTGAGGATAATTTAGTCTATTCGGAGTATATGTCGGATGTCAAGTATGTACTGCCGGAGTGTAACTTTACCATTCCGGAAGGCTGTACCTTTGCAGGATGGCGGGTAATCAGCTCCTTGACTGCAGAGGAGGGGAAACTGAAACAGCCGGGCGAGGAAATCAGTACGGATGCGGATGCAAAAATCATTGCAGTATGGAGATGTTCCATTCAGTATGAGTTAAACGGCGGTACTAACGATCCGGCGAATCCATCCACGTATGATATAGGAACCGGAGTTAGTGAATTTAAGCCTGCCACCAAACCAGACTGCGAATTCCTCGGATGGTTCGACCAGGCTGAAGGCGGAAAGCAGATTACGAGCATAGCTGCCAATGCAAAAGAAAATATTACGCTTTATGCAAGATACCAGTCAGCAACCTATCATATCACATATGATTTAGATGGGGGAACGCTTAAAGACCCTAATCCTGACAGTTTTATATACGATACAGGTGTAAGCAGCTTCAATAGTCCGTCAAAGGATGGCTATGAGTTCGAAGGATGGTTTGATAGTAACGGAACGCAGTATACTTCTATACAACCAAATACCATCAACTCCGATCTGGCACTTAAAGCGCGGTACAGAGGGCAGACCTATAAAATAACATACGAATTACACGGCGGAACCAATAATCCTGCGAATCCTGCAGTCTACGAATCCCAAGTCGGCATACCATCATTTGCAGCGCCAACAAGGGAAGGTGCTGTTTTCGAGTGCTGGTACATGAAAGAAAATGACCAGAAAAAAGAAATCACCTCTATCCCGGCAGGTACAACTGGCGACATTACAATCCATGCGAAGTATAAAAATCTGAGCTATACGATAAACTATGTATTAGACGGCGGAATCAATTCCCCTGTAAACCCTACGGAATATGTATGCAGAAATAGTTATGAGTTAAGGGATGCAGTAAAGACAGGCTATGAGTTCTTAGGATGGTTTACTTCGGCCGAAGGTACGGATGAGATTACTAAAATCACATCAACGATGACAGGTGACTTGACGCTGTATGCACACTGGAAAAAGGCATCCATTTCCCTTGATAAAGACAGGGTTACTTTTGAAGGAGGGAAAAATGCAAAAGTACGTGTGAATATAACAGCATACGCAATAGAAGGAGATTCTCTGGCGGAAATTACTTACACGAATGAGAAAACTGAAAAAAATATAGTGACGGTAGCGCGTATCAAAAACGGATACGGGAAGACCGTAGCATTTTATGTGAAATCAAATAAAAAAACGGGAACTGCTGTGCTTAGACTGATATCCCGCGAAGGTGCGGAAAGAACACTTAAGGTCACTGTTAATAGGCATTATCGGCTGGAGATGAATAGCATAAGTATAAATACAGAGAGTACCTACCAGATAGGGCTGTTAGACCCGTACCCGTTAAATGCAGCTATTAAAGAATGTACTTCTAGTGACAAGAGTGTAGTGACCGTTAGCAGCAAAGGCAAAATTACTGCAAAGAAAAAGACCGGAAGTGCGACTATTATAGTACATGTTAAGGCTAACGGTGAAAAGAATGTTAGCCTGCGTCTTGATGTTAAGGTAAAGGCGAACAAGAAGAAGTGACAAAGCAGCACATTGAAACGTCTGTTTGGACGGGGGATTGCTGCCACTGAAAAAACTGGAAAGCCTGCAGGAACCTTGAGTACAGGATCTGTGGTTTTGTCCGGGTAGAGAGAAGAAACAGCAGGACCGGGTGGGAGTTATCCCCGTCTGGTTCTGCTGTTTTTTTGGAAAAAAGCAATGTCGCAGTATGATTTTTCTGGATTTTCAGCAAAGCGTTCTGTCATGGTTTTTAAATCATCGTCATAACTCTGGCACCCTAACAGAAATTTTCCGCATTCCTTACATATTCTGCGATAACTGCGATGTCTTTTTCGTATGCTTATTATGTTTTTCGAGTTTTATCCTTTCCTTTTGTATATCCTCTGACAGCCAGGATAAGTGCTTCATTTGCAAGGGCGCCCATCATCTCATCCGGTGTCAATTTCTGAAAGGTCGGAAACTGTTCCAGACTTTTTGCCAGCGTATGAATCGTTTTGATATCGAATTTCTTCTTTGCGCTTTTAAGCGTCTTTGCCGCAAGGCATTTACCAAGAGTGGTCTTTAGGGAATCTTTTGCGTTCACAGCATGGATTCCCGTATGAAGCCGGATATAATTTGTGTAACTTTTTTCGCTTTTCTTGATACCTGGAAAAATTTCACAAAAAGGTTCCTTTTTTTTCATATCCGCACTTTTTTGCCACGTTATATAAAGACTCTATATTTTGCCTGCTCAGATGTAATTCTTCCGTATATTGTTTTAAGTTCACGCTTTTAATATACGCAGTATCCTTTAAGTGCGTCTTTTCTTTCGGAACGCTATCCTCACTGCCAAACCCGGAGCCTGTCATATAAGAGATAGAACGTAAACGCTTCATAGTCCGTACCTTTCCAATCATCTAAACATATGCAATAATCTTTTAAAAAGTCTGAAAAGTTCAGCTGGATTTTTTAGACGAACTATGTTTTGGAGGTTATCTATATGGCATCTGAATCTTCGATGATCGCCAGGCAGCTCCGTCTGCAGCAGTGGGCAGATGACATCAGGGACTGTAATGCCAGGCCATCC
>CADBMP010000066.1 GCA_902795775.1 uncultured Lachnospiraceae bacterium
CACAAAAATCGTCAGGATACAGAGCGCACGAACAGCATTTTCCGGTATCCCGGCAGCATTTTTCTTTTTCAGGACAGGATGCATGATCTCATCTGCAGACATCTGATACAAAAGACTGGAAGCAGATAACAAATACCCCAGAATACTGGTAATCACTGCACAAAAAAATGCGGCTGCCACCAGGAAAGCCCCTCCCTGGCCAAGCTTTTCCCCGGGATTCGTAAGTACCGTAATCACAGCTTCTGCCTTATTCCCCCCACTAAAAAAAAGATGCCTTGTCTGAAAAACAGGTTCTCCCTCTGCAGATAATGCACTGATGACTAACAATGCCATATATATGGCCATTCCGCAGATAATTGCTGCAACCGCCATCTTAAATACCGTTCCGGGCGGAGTTTTTTTCCCCTCACCATTTTTCTGGAATGCCATTTCAAAGCCGACAAACAGCCATGGAGATAAAACTGCCACACTCAGAATCTGTGTACCATATGTCGTGATTCCGGTGGCTGTGAACCCGGACGGTGATAATGCCGTCAAATCGGAAGTAAACAGAATCCAAAAGAAAAGACAGACTACTGCCAGGATCAAACCGGCAGAACAAATGCGGATCAATGTAAGGGCATTCTCCCGGCCCTTTCGTATAATTCTGCCGCAGATAAACACTACTGCCACATTTACCAAAATTTCCGAAATATAGATTTCCCTGCCTGCAACAGAATAATGGAACCCCGACAGGAGAACGTCACCCCCAAAAAACCGGATAACATTGGAAAATGCACAGGAATTTGCCCAAAGCACCGTAATATACGCCAAAAGCATGACCCAGACAGTAAAAAAAGCATGATCTGATCCTAATGTTTCTTTTACGTAAGAATATGTACCCTCTGACTCCGGAAAAGTCTTAGAAAGATAATGATAATTCATACAAAAAACCAGTGCCACAATTGCAGCCAGAAGAAATCCGGGCGCAGAGCCCCAAAATCCTGATTTGGGAAGAAAAGATGTCCCCTGTATAAAAAAAGAACCCCAGCCGATGACGCAGCCAAAAGCAATTGCAAAAATATTAATAGAATGAGACTGTTCTTTCATATTCTTTCTTCCTTTTTTATTTTATAAAGTATAAATGCAATTCATATTTCAAAGCCAGTACTGCCTTTTATTTTGTATAGCAGAAATACAATGCATATTTTTTAACAATTACTGCCGTACCTGCAGCAAAAATCTTTGTGATTTTCCACAATTCATATATAAAAATAATAGCAAAATATGTGAAATATGTCAAATGTTAATCACCTTTTCCCATCCCGTTTTCACCGAAAAAGAAACTGAAACATCTTTTCAAATTGAGTTTTTTTCATTTCTGTTGTATAATAAAATCATTCGTAGATTTTTTGTAAGAAAGGAAATCGCAGGGAAACGATTATCTTTCTCAATGGATATAAAAAAATGGAAAAGAGGAGAATTGAAATGACTGCCGGAAATAAGACTCAGGATTTATTATCAGGATTAAAACAAAATATTTCTCCGGTGGGTGCATGGGCATTGGCTTTTGGATGCAGCGTGGGCTGGGGTTCCTTTGTCATGCCCGGTACAACCTTCCTGCCAATTGCAGGACCGCTTGGAACTGCCGCCGGAATGCTTATTGGAGCTTTCATCATGCTTATCATCGGGATAAATTACCATTATATGATGAACATCCACCCGGACTGTGGCGGCATCTTTACTTATGTAAAGAAAGAGATGGGATTTGACGAGGGCTTTTTAAGTACATGGTTTTTAGTATTGGTCTATATTGCCATCATGTGGGCAAACGCTACAGCCATCCCCCTCATCTGCCGGAATGTTTTTCCGGGATTGTTTGAATTTGGATTTCATTATGAAATTGCAGGATTTTCTGTTTATTTTGGTGAAATCGCCATTTCCCTTACAGCAATCGTGGCTGCTGCCGTCATCTGCATACTTGGCGGTAAAGTTTCTGTACGTTTACAGATCGTGTTTGCCATAATCTTAATTGGAGGAATTTTAACCTGTACTGCTGTCGTATTTTTGGGACACGGCATACAGCCGGACCGTTTAAAACCGCTTTTTGCCCCCAAAAACCAAAAGCATTTGCAGATTTTTCAGATTATTGCCCTGGCTCCCTGGGCTTATGTGGGATTTGAATCCATTTCCCACTCCACAGAGGAATTTTCCTTTTCCACAAAAAAAACACTCAAAATATTTGTGGCTGCATTGATTACAGGAGCACTTGCTTATTCCCTGCTGCCCCTTGTCGCAGTATCTGTCCTTCCGGAAGGCTATGCAGACTGGACCTCATATTTAAATGACCTTGGAAACCGTTCCGGCATTTCCGGACTTCCGGTATATCATGCCATTTATACATTCATGGGTTCCCGGGGACGTGTGATTTTTGCCTTAATGACCATTTCTGCCGTCATGACGGGCCTGATCGGAAACCTGATTGCAGCAAGCAGGCTCTTATATTCCATGGCAAGAGAACAGATGCTTCCGGGCCATTTTTTGAAACTGAACCGGGCAGGCGCACCAAAGAACATTATTTTATGTATCATGGGCATTTCCCTGTTCATTCCTTTTTTGGGAAGAACGGCAATCGGCTGGATCGTGGATGTCAATACCATTGGCGCAACCATTGCTTATGCCTATATTTCCGGCGTTTCGTTCAAAAAAGCACACAAAGAAAAAAGACGTTCCATTCAGGTAACAGGAATAACGGGGCTCATTATTTCCCTGCTCTTTACCATTTATTTTCTGGTACCTAACATCTGGTCTGCCGGAGTCATGGCACCGGAATCATATTTTATTTTAATTGTATGGAGCATTTTAGGTTTCTTTTATTTCCGTTATGTTTTAAAAAAGGATGTAAATGAGCGGTTCGGAAAATCTACGGTCGTCTGGATCGTACTTCTGTTCCTTATCTTTTTTGTGACCATGCTGTGGTACCGGGAAGCCACAAAGGAAAAAACAAAGCTCGTGCTTGAGAACCTGAATCAGTACAATGTAAATGAAATGGCCGAACATGGAATTGAGCTGTCTGAAACAGAAAATCTGGACGCAAGGTATTATCTGCAAAAGCAGATTGACCAGGTGGACCACGCCATGCAGAAGAACAGTATCATCCAGTTAATTGTCATTATGATAGCCTTATTTGTCATGTTCAATATTTATCATATGATGAGCCGGAAAAATGAAGAAGCGGAAATCAAAAAAGTCATGGCAGAGGCGCAAAGCAAAGCCAAAGGCGACTTTTTATCCAGCATGAGCCATGATATGCGTACCCCTATGAATGCAATCATGGGCTACACTGTACTTGCGAAAAAAGAGAAAAACCTTCCTCCTGCAGAAAAGGAATATCTGGACAAAATTGAAATATCCAGCAGACATCTTCTGACCCTCATCAATGATGTGCTGGATATGGGCCGGATTGAAAGCGGAAAAATGGAATTGGAGATGGTGCGGACAAACCTTCTAAAAGTCATGGATGATGTAAAGGATATGTTCGCCACCCAGATGGAGGGGAAAAATATCCGTTATACG
>CADBMP010000067.1 GCA_902795775.1 uncultured Lachnospiraceae bacterium
CAGCAAAAACGAAAGGGCAGTAAAGCCTTTAAAAAACAGGAGAAAGAGACGGGAGTGGGAGATTTGAAAAAAGATTGAGAAAATTCAGGATTTTAAGATGGCAGATGTGCGTCTGAAAGATGCGTGGCGGCTAAAGCACCGAAGGTGCGTTGCGGGTTAGGAAGCAAAAAGGCCAGCCTCCTGCTCGATTTTGCTTGACAAATGACATAAAAATTAGTAAACTAATTAGTAATCTAATTGTTAGAGATTGTTAAACATAGGAAGGGAGAAAAAACATGAGGAAAGGTAGAAAAAAATTATGGGCACTCGGGATTGCAGCTTTGGTTATGGGAAATTTGGCTTCTTGTGCCGGTGTGAATCCTGGAAAAGAAAAGGTGGATTTGGAGAAAAAAGTAATAGATGGAGGGCTTAAGCATGTATCGGTGCATGACCCATCTATCACAGCAGTTCAGGGGAATGATGGGAAGATGGAATATTATATCTTTGGAACACATATCACGACTGCAAAATCTACGGATCTGGCAAATTGGGAAGTATTTACGAATGGATATCAGACAAAGGAGAATACGCTGTATGGTGATTTGTGCAAAAATTTAGAAGAGCCGTTCCGATGGGCAGGAGAAGATGATTCTGACTGTACCGGAGGTTATGCGGTATGGGCACCGGATGTGGTCTATAATGAGAGGTATGAAAATGAGGATGGGAGTAAGGGCGCGTATCTTCTTTATTTTTGTACTTCTTCTACCTACTGTCGATCGGTCATCGGGTATGCAGTTTCTGATAAGATAGAGGGACCTTATGAATGTAAGGGAACTTTGGTCTATTCCGGTTTTACGAAGGAGAGCGCGACAGATGAAAGAAGTAAGATTGATAAAAAGTGGACGAATACGAATCTTGAAAGACTGATGAAAGAAGGAAGGATTGACAATGGTTTTAATGATGAGTGGGCGACGGATACGGCATACAATACAGATTATGCTCCGAATGCCATTGACCCTGCCATCTATACGGATACAGACGGAAAAATGTGGATGTGCTACGGCTCCTGGTCTGGTGGAATCTATGTGCTGGAGATTGATCCAAAGACCGGAGATGCCATTTATCCGAAAAGTAACGGAACGACAGAAGACGGAAGGGTGATTGATAAATATTTTGGCATCCGGATAGCCGGAGGGCACACCATTTCCGGAGAGGGACCTTATGTGGTATATGATGAGGAAACAAAATATTATTATCTTTATACGACGTATAATTATCTGGATTCCGTAAGTGGATATAATATGCGCCTGTTCCGCTCCAAGACTCCGACCGGTCCCTTTGTGGATGCGGCTGGCAATAGTGCGGTCTTTGAGTCTAAGATGACAGACCAGTATAAGATCGGCATCAAGGTGATGGGAAATTATATGTTTAACAGTGTGGGCGTGGGATACCGCTCACCGGGACATTGTTCTGCGCTGATGGATGCAGATGGAAAGCGTTATCTTTTTTATCATACCAGATTTGATTCTGCAGGAGAGATGTTTGAGGACAGGGTACATCAGCAGTTCATGAATGAGGATGGCTGGCCGGTCACTGCTGTTTTTGAAAACAGGGAAGATGAAATTTCAGAATCCGGTTACAGCAAAGAGGATATCTGCGGAGAGTATGAATTTATCAATCATGGGACGGCTTCGGATGATGCGGAGGTAAAGACACCGCAAAGTATTTCCCTTACTGGGGATGGAAAAATTACGGGGGATATCAGTGGTACATGGGAGGAAAAGGATGGAAGTTATCTGGCATCCTTTGAAATCGGTGAAGCTGTCTATAAAGGCGTATTTTTCAAACAGCATAATGAGACAAGAAAAAGAAATCTGGTCATGACGTTTACTGCCATTGGGTCAAATAATGAGACGATCTGGGGAGTGAAGGAATTATCGAAAAAAGATAAGGAATAGTAACCTTTTTGTAAAATATACAGTTAGAAGAATCAGTGAAAGCTTTTGAAGAAATTTTTGCGCTGATACAGAATATCGCAAAGAGTGCGGAAACCATCCGGAGCATGCTCGATGAACTTTTAAAAGTGACATCTCTGGCAGATAAAAAAGAGGAGCTGGTGCAGCGGTGCGTCAATTCGCAGAATGGAAGAGGAGAGCTATGCAGGATAAATTATTTTTGGCATTGATGAATACGCAGGGTGCCCATGCGGAGTGGGCGAGAAAGGAGTTTGAGGCATTAGGACTTACGGAGGGTCAGCCTAAGATATTATATATATTGCGGGTAATCGAGGGCTGCGTTCAAAAGGAACTTGCAGCGGCATGTAAAATACGGGAGTCTACCCTGACGGTTCATCTTCGGAAGTTAGAGGGGCTTGGGTATATTGAAAAAAGACAGGTCTGTGTATCCGGAGGGAAGTCGGCGAAGGCGATTTATTTAAAGGATTCCGGAAGGAAGATGGCAGACCGGATTTTTGAAATTGTAGAGGGATTAGAAGAAAAAAGTTTCAGAAGATTTTCTGAGGCTGAGAAGAAAAAATTGTTTGAACTTTTATGTAGAATTGAGGAAAATCTTTCAGATGATAGAAAGTGAGGCTGATACAGGTTTGTGGAAAAAGAGGAGAGAAAAGAGGAGTAGTTTGTTATTGATGGGGCTTTGTTTTGGAATAGCACTGTCCGGCTGCGGAAAAGAGAAGGAAACATCGGTTTCTGAAGGAGTATTACAGGAAAATCAGGGGGAGGAAAAAATGCACGAGATTGAAATGAAGGACTATGTAATAAAATATGATGGAAAAGAGATTTTTGGAAAATTGTATGAGCCTGCCGAAGAAGGAACGTATGGTGCGGTGATTTTAAGTCATGGATATAACGGTTCTCATAATGATTTCGATACAGAATGTAAGGAGCTTGCAAGGCATGGATATGTGGCTTATGCTTATGATTTTTGTGGTGGTTCTGTAAATTCAAAGAGCAGTTTGAACACTACGGAGATGACCATCTTTACAGAAAAGAAGGATCTTCTTGCTGTCTTTGATGATATTGGAAATCTGGAAAAGGTGGATAAAAAACGCATATTCTTGTTTGGAGGAAGTCAGGGAGGCCTGGTTTCGGCACTGACTGCTGCGGAACTTGGTTCGCGTGTGAAAGCACTTGCCTTATATTATCCGGCTCTGAATATACCGGATGATTGGAGAAAAAATTTTAAAGAGGAAGCAGATATTCCGGAGGTTTATGATTTTTGGGGGATGAAACTTGGAAAAAATTTCTTTATGAGTATTCGGGATTTCAATACATTTGAACATATCGGAGAATATTCAGGAAATGTACTTATTGTATATGGTGATAAAGATATGGTCGTGCCGTTTCAGGCTATGGAGCAGGCAAAAAAGACTTATCAAAATGCAGAATTGATTGTACTAAATGGGGAAGGACATGGCTTTTCACCGGATGGTGGAAAAAAAGCACTCAGTTATGTGCTCGAATTTTTGAAAGTGCAGGATCAGTAAAAGAAATTTTCCCGATATTTTCCTGGTGTAATGCCCGCAAATGTCTGGAACTGCCGGTAAAAATGTACAGGATTAGTATAACCGCAGGCAAAAGCTACATCCTCTACGGACATATCGGTTGTGCTTAGAAGCTCTTTTGCATAGGAGAGCTTCATCCGGATCAGATCTTTCTGATAAGAGATGTGAAAAAACTGCGAATAAAGATGTTGAAAGTATGAGAGGCTGATTCCTATGGTGGAAGCGGCTTCTTTTGCATTTCCGGCATTTTGTGGGGCTGCCTGCATATCAAGGCGGAGCTTTTGCAGAGGGTAGAGATACGGACTATAAGGGGCGGCAGGGGCATTGTGAAAATCGTACATCAGGTGATCAACGAGAATCCGAAAGATACTGTCAATTTGTTTGGTTCTAAGTTCCTTTGGTGCGTAGTTGTTTTCGTAGAGAAGCTGCTGCAGACAGGACATTATCATCGGAGGGTTGTTGACGGGAAAAGGATGGTGAAAAGCAGAGGAATCAAGGACAGAGATATCCTCATCCGCACAGGTAAAATGAAGCCAGTCATCAGAATAAGCTCCGTTTGGGTTGTGATAAGAATATGGTGTGTGCGGAGCAATGAAAATGGCCTGATGCGACGGGACGGAGTGACAGGCATCCGGAAAATGAAAGTGAGCCTCTGTGCGGGTGATAAGAAGTACATAGCGGTCAAAACCGCGTGATAAGATATGCTGGTGGACAAATGGTTTCTGGGCAGGGCAGCTTTGGCAGCTCTATTATGTGTACCGGGAGGACAGCTTTCGGGAGACAGCGGAACGCATTGAGGACAAGTGTTAAAGTCGGGTAGAAATAACCATTATCAGACGGGTTAAATTAACCAATTTAAGACAAGTAGAAATAACCAATGTACCAGTTCC
>CADBMP010000068.1 GCA_902795775.1 uncultured Lachnospiraceae bacterium
GCTTTTTTTTTTTTTTTATAATCTCCAAAAAAAACATCCACAGACTTATCATGCTGAGGCCTGCAATTCATATTTGTCTGCATTTCCTGCCCTCCAATCTTTGTAAAAACCCTTCTTCAAAATCAGAGTATTGGCAGTTTTTTCAATTTTATGCATGACATTTTTTGATATAATCCCGCCTATTTATTTTCTGAAATCTGCTATCACATTCCGGAACGCCGGTGCTACCCATGCAGCAGTCACCGCCTTCACCACATCTAAAAAAATAAAGGAAAAAAATCCGGGAATAACAGCCTGTGCAATACTTAATCCCTGCACATACATCAACTGGAACATTCCAAATAAATCTACAAAAATCACCGAAAGTACGGCAAAAAATGCAGCCCGCACACGATGATATTTTTTTCCGGTTAAAGGTGGGAGAAAAATGGATACAAACACAAATGCAATACTATAACCACCCCATGCCGTAAAGAGATATCCAAGTCCCGCATTTCCGGCAATAAATACCGGCACCCCGACACATCCCAAAAGCAGCCAGACCAGGACAATCATGAACGACTGGCTTACAGGGAATACAAGAGCGATCAAAGTAATCATAAAATTCAGAAACGTAATATGCGTACCATTTGGAAGTGCAATACTGATATAAGCAGATACACAAAGAAATGCAGTAAACAATGCCATTGTTGCAAGTTCTTTTGTGGAATATTTATTTCCGATATCATTTTTTTCATTTTCTCCTAATCCCTTTACTGATTTCTGCATAATCCACTTCATGATAAATTTTTCCTTTCTGAATTTTTAAATGTTATACCCGATAGGAAAATGGAATTCCAACAACGAATATAACAAAGCGTGCAGACCCATTTCATTTCCCGTCTACTCACCTGTGAGGGGCTTGCACCACTTATACGACAAGGGAAAAATCCAATTCATGCTGTCATACAGTTTCTTCTCCCACCCGCGAAAGACTATGAAAGATTTAAAACCCCTGTCCATCTATATAACAGTTAAAACTTACAATTTTAGTATAGTCCTTAAAAAGCAATTTGTCAACTATTTATTTCTACCAGTTTACAATGATTTATTAAAGTTCATAAAAATCCCCCATGCCGAAGCACTTGATGCTGAGGTGCCTTTTTAGAAATTGTGCAGCAAACTCTGTTTGTTTACGATTCTCTAAAATAGGATCATCTTTCCACAGAAATTTGAGGGTTGAATAATATAAACCTATGGTCTATACTAAAAACGTTAATATTTTGTATGCTTTTAAAGAGAGGAAATCATGAAATACAAACGTAAAATAAAAAATAACGCAAAACACCGTTTAAAAAACCTTTTACTTTTTAACATCATTTTCGCATGTCTTGTCATTTTTACCTCATTGGCATGGTATTTTTCCGGGGCGGAAAAAAATACCATAAAGACTTCAGCAGTTGCGAACACTTCAGCTGCGAATCCCCCGTCAGATACGTTACCTGAACATACAGAATCAGAAGCTCCAGAGCCGGAAGAAAATCCTAAAACCCTTACCCTGTCCATGGTCGGCGATATCCTTTTACATACGCCCGTCAGCAAAAGCGGACTACAGAAAGATGGAACCTACAATTATGATTATCTTTTTAAATATATCCGTAAAAAAGTGCAGTCCTCAGATGCAGCCATGCTGAATGAAGAAGTCATACTGGCAGGTGCTTCCTTTGGAATCTCCGGATATCCGCAGTTCAACGGACGCTTTGAGGTGGGCGATGCCATTGAAAAGGCCGGCTTTGATGTCATTTTACATGCCACGAACCACTCCATGGATAAAGGACGTGCAGGACTTTTGAGCAACTTAGAACATTGGGAAAAGGCACACCCGGATTTAAAAATTGTCGGCATGTACCGGACAAAAAAAGCATCCGAAAAAATTACCTATGTAAAAAAGAATGGAATCCGGATTGCCATTTTGAATTATACATACGGCACGAACGGTATTCCGCTCCCTTCGGACATGCCTTTTGCCATTAATCTGATGAATGAGGCGCGCGTGAAAAAAGATATCAAAAAAGCCAGGAAAAAAGCGGATTTCATCATTGTCTGCCCTCACTGGGGAACCGAATATCAGGACGGCATTGATGCTTACCAGAAAAAATGGACCAGTTTTTTCTTAAAGCAGAAGGTCGATCTGGTACTTGGCACACATCCGCATGTGATTGAACCGGTCAAGTGGGTTTCAGATAAAAAGGGACATAAAATGTTAGTATATTATTCTCTGGGAAACTTTGTCAATTCCACCGCCAGGCGCGGACCCGGAACCTTTCGGCAGTATCTGGGCGGAATGGCAGATATTACCCTTGAAAAAACAGAAGATGGTACCTCCATCAAAGAAGCAGAATTTATCCCACTGATTACACATTACGGGCAGGACAGAAAAATCACGACCTACTTTTTCAGTGAATACACAGAAAAGAAAGCAAAGCAGAACCGGTTGTCAAACCAGGACAGGACTTTTACCTTTGCAGGAGCGAAACAGCATTTCAAAAAAGTTATCAATAAAAAGTTTTTAGGAAATCTGGAATAAATGGATAAATTTACGAATCAGATTTTACTTTTCAATAAAGGCTGCCATCCGGAAACCAATCCGGTACGGCAGCCTTTTTCTTATGCTCCAACAAACTGGACAATATACAGTCCACTCTACGCCTTACCTGCAGTACACTTCTTTAACACGAACATCACCACCACCATCAGTGCAAGCGTCACCGGAAGTGCCACAAGTGCCAGCTTCCCTTCGGAAAGATACCCCAAAATTCCGGCGAGGATATATCCCACCGCAGAAACTGCTGCCGCGGTCAGCGCATACGGAAGCTGCGTGGACACATGGTTCACATGGTCAGAGTGCGCTCCTGCAGATGCCATGATGGTCGTATCGGAAATCGGTGAACAGTGGTCCCCGCATACCGCCCCTGCCAGGCATGAGGAAATGGAAATCACGAGCATTTCATAAGTATCGGCACCTCCAAACACATTGCAGACAATAGGAATCAGGATTGCAAATGTCCCCCAGCTGGTTCCTGTGGAAAACGCTAAGAACAGTGCCACCAGGAAAATAATCACCGGCAGAAACATCTGGACTGCCCCCGCAGAAGCTGCCACCAGATCCCTTACATAATATTTTGCTCCCAAAAGCCCGGTCATTCCGGATAACGTCCACGCCATGGTAAGAATTAAAATCGGCGCAACCATTGCCTTAAAGCCCTCCGGAATACACTCCGTAAACTCCTTAAAGCTAAGCACCTCACGACTCATATAAAAACAGAACGTGATTATCAGGGTCACGATGCTCCCAAGCACCAGCCCTTTGGACGCATCCGCATCTGCAAATGCCGTAACAAAACTTTTCCCGGAGAAAAATCCCCCGGTATATACCATACCAATGATGCAGCACACAATCAGAACTGCCACAGGAAATACAAGGTCAATCACTCTGCCCTTCGGGTTCTTCGGTTCATCGTCCGCATTCCCGTAAGGTCTTGCAGCCGTCGTAAAAAGATCTCCCTTTAACGCATTGTCCTCATGCAGTTTCATGGTACTGTAATCAAATTTTAAAAGAATTAAAAGCACCATCATAAGAAGTGTACAGAGTGCATAAAAATTATACGGAATCGTATTTAAAAACATGGCAAATCCGTTGATGTTAGAACCTTCCGGCACAGAGGACGTGACTGCTGCCGCCCAGCTCGATACCGGCGCAATGATACAGACCGGTGCTGCCGTTGCATCAATCAGGTACGCTAACTTCGCACGTGAAATCTTCTGCCGGTCTGTCACAGGACGCATCACAGAGCCGACCGTCAGACAGTTGAAATAATCATCTACAA
>CADBMP010000069.1 GCA_902795775.1 uncultured Lachnospiraceae bacterium
AAGAAATTTCAGGATACCTATTATATTAAAACAGATAAGTGTTACACACCTTCAAAGCTAGACAAAGAAGATCCCGGATTTGACTGTTATATTTGTGCAACGGATGTTCTGTGGAAGTATCATAAAAAAAGCGGTTTTGACAAGGGATATTTTCTGGCCTCTGATTGCATGAAAGGGAAGAAGAAAATAGCTTATGCGGCAAGCAGAGGGGCAAATGATTATAATAAAGCACAGGAAATCCAGTTTTTGGAATGGATATCTGACTTTGATTATATTTCTGCACGTGAAGCCAGTTTAAAGAAGTATATTGTTTCAGAGGCAGGTCTTGTGGTTCCGAATGTATTGGATCCGGTATTTCTGATGCCAAGGGAGTTTTATGTGAATCTGGCGAAGAAACCGGAATATGTTCCGGAAAAAAAGTATGCGCTGATTTATTTAGCCATGCAGAATGATCCGGTCATGATCAAGTCGGTTACAGAGTTTGCAGTAAAAAATGATCTGGAGCTGATTGAACTTTCCGAACTTTTGGAAAACAGGGATCTGGTTCCGGAGCATCCGCATAAAGTAATCTGCGATATTGGCGTGGAGGAATGGCTTTGGTATATTCTTCATTCCGAATACTTTTTTACAAATTCGTTTCATGGCTGTTGTTTTTCCATTATTCTTCAGAAACGTTTTTTTGCAGGAAATCGTGGCGGAGATAAGATTGATTTTCTTTTGGAGCTATTCGGTCTTCAAGAGAGAAGGCTGCTGACCTATAAAGAAGTGTTGGCTGCAGACAAGCTTCCGGAAATAAACTATGCATTGATTGAAGAAAAAAAGAAGAAAGAGGTGGAAGCATCTAGTGCTTTTATACTGACTGCAATAAGGGATTTGGAGAAACGGGGGCATCAGCCGCTCATTCCGGATCCATCACCATGGATTGCAAAGGCGGAGATGAAAAAGAAAAGGAGAAAGAGAAAGAAAAAGAACATTGTTGTCCGCGCATTTGGAAAAGCAAAAAGAACCTTGAAGGGCTTTTTGAAATAAGAATCGGCAGAATCTGCTTGTGGCTGTGCGCTGTCTGTCATAAGCAGGTAGATTGCTGAAACCGCTGTTTCTTACATGATACAGGGGATTGTTAATGAAGAAAGAGATGAAAACAGAAGTAAGAGCAGCGCAGAAATGGGGAGAAAAATGATTTATGGAGTAATTTTAGCAGGTGGAATTGGAAGCCGCATGGGAAATGTTGAGAAACCGAAACAGTATCTGATGGTTGGTTCTAAGCCGATCATCATTCATACTATTGAAAAATTTTGTGTTCATGACCAGTTTGAAAAGCTGATCGTGCTTTCGCCAAAGGCATGGATAGAAACAACGAAATCTATGATACATCAGTATCTTGGAAATAAGGATGGCAGGATTGTTGTGCTGGAAGGTGGAGACACCAGAAATGAAACAATTATGAATTCCATCCGTTATATTGAGGAAACAGATGGACTGGATGAGGATACGCTGATTGTGACCCATGATTCTGTCCGTCCATTTCTGACTTACCGAATCATTGAAGAAAACATTAAATATGGACTGGAATATGGTGCAGCAGATACGGTAATCAAGGCAACCGATACGATTGTGTATACCAAGGACGTAAAACTGATCATGGACATTCCGAACCGGGCAAATATGTATCAGGGACAGACTCCTCAGACCTTTAAGGCAAAAAAATTAAAGGAGCTTTATTATTCTCTTTCAGAGGAAGAAAAGACCATCTTAACAGACGCTGCAAAAATATTTGTGCTCAAAGGTGAGCAGGTGTTCATGGTGGAAGGAGAGGTATTTAATATAAAAATAACATACCCTTATGATTTACAGGTGGCAAATGCTTTTTTGGGCAATGAAACGGTCAAGGAAGCTAAGGACAGAGGTTAAGGAGGTTAGAAGATGCTGAATACGATATATCGTCTGGTGGCACCCAGACGTTTTGAGGTGGAATTTAGTGATATCAATTTAGGTGGAAAAGAGCTGATCATAAGGCCTACCCATCTTTCCATCTGTCATGCAGACCAGCGTTATTATCAGGGATTAAGACCTGCTGCAGTGATGAAGAAAAAGCTTCCAATGGCACTGATTCATGAGGGGATTGGAACGGTGGTTCATGACCCGACCGGAGAATATTCAGTGGGTCAATCGGTGGTGATGATTCCGAATACCCCCACAGAGGAAGATTCTGTGATTGCGGAAAATTATCGCTTGAGCAGCAAATTCCGCGCAAGCGGGTTTGATGGTTTTATGCAGGAGCATGTAGCCATGAGTCCTGACCGGGTAGTACCTTTAGATGAATCCATTGATAAGGTGATTGCGGCTTTTACAGAGCTGGTATCTGTAAGTGTACATTCCATCAGCCGGTTTGACCGTTTTTCCCATGAACGCAGAAATTCTGTAGGAATTTGGGGAGATGGCAACCTGGGATATATTACAGCGGTTTTGTTTAAATATATGTTTCCACAGATTAAACTTTATATCATGGGAGTTGACATAGAAAAGCTTTCACAGTTCTCGTTTGCGGATGGTACGTTTTCTGTATCGGATATTCCAAAGGATCTTTATTTTGACCATGCCTTTGAATGTGTGGGTGGTGGGGCTTCCCAGTCTGCCATTGACCAGATTATTGACCACATTCAGCCGGAAGGGACTATTTCACTTTTAGGCGTGTCTGAATATGCCATTCCAATCAATACCAGAATGGTGTTAGAAAAAGGACTCAGGTTTTATGGAAGCAGCCGGAGCGGCAGGGCAGATTTCTTAAAGACGATTGAGTTATATAGAAAAAATCCTGAAATTGTGGGATATCTTCGCAATATTGTGGGTGCACAGGTTCAGGTACGCGATATTCCTGATATGAATAAGGCGTTTGAAATGGATATTCATAAGAGCATTGGAAAAACAATTATGATTTGGGATAAATAGAAAGAGCAGGCAGGAAAGGGTTATGTGGAATTTTATTAAAGAAAAAATCAATTTTTTCTATCATAATTCAGTGATAAGATATGCTTTTTTTGGGGGCTTGACTACCCTTGTCAATATGCTTGCATATTTTTTGCTGACACAGTTTACTCCTCTTGGAAGAACAGAGGAGTCACAGGCAGTGGCAAATACAATGGCGGTCTTTATTTCCATTGTATTTGCTTTTGTAACAAATTCCAAATATGTATTTGAGTCAGAAGCAGAGGGTTTTTGGGCACATTTTAAGGAGTTTGTGAAATTTACAGGTGCAAGGCTTTCCACACTGTTCATTGACGTGGGCGGTGTGTATCTTTTTGTAAAGGTATGGCATTTTAATGATATGATTGTCAAACTGGTATTACAGTTCGTGGTCATTGTCTTAAATTATTTTTTCAGTAAGTTCTTAGTATTTGTTAAAAAGGACAGGAAAGAACCAGAAAGCAGGCAGGCTTCTTCCGGCCGCAGCGGGGCATAGACAGATATGCTTTATGAGATACATAAAGTCTAAACAGAAAAAAATTGACGTATAGCAGCTAATGTAATATACTGCATTAAAACCTGTGGAATATCAGGAAAACAGCAGAGCAGAAGGAGGAAAACGGAAACATGGACAGGAAAACAAAGCCGGTCTTGTACATTGTGATTCCTTGTTACAATGAGGAAGAGGTATTACCTGTGACAAGTCCGATGTTCTTGAAAAAAATAGAAGATTTGGTAAAGATGGGAAAAATCAGTGAAGAAAGCCGCGTCATGTTTGTCAATGATGGTTCAAAGGACCGGACCTGGGAGATTATTACAGAGCTTTCAAAGAAGGACAGGCATTTTATCGGAATCAGCCAGAGCAGGAACAGAGGACATCAGAATGCGGTGCTTGCCGGCATGATGGAAGCAAAGGAAACCTGTGATATCACGATTACGATTGACTGTGACGGACAGGATGATATCAATGCCATGGATGAAATGGTGGATGCTTATCTGGACGGCTGTGAAGTTGTTTACGGAGTACGCAAAAAGAGGACGACAGATACCTTTTTTAAGCGTTTTACTGCAGAAGGTTTTTATAAATTCATGAATTTCATGGGGGCAGAGGTCGTTTTTAACCATGCGGATTACCGGCTGGTTTCCAAACGTGTGTTAGATGCGTTTTCGGAATACAAAGAAGTGAATCTGTTTTTGCGCGGGATGTTTCCACTGGTTGGCTTTAAGAGCACGAGCGTTTATTATGATAGGGCGGAGCGTATTGCAGGGGAGAGCCATTATCCGTTAAAAAAAATGTTAGGACTTGCGTTTGACGGGATAACGAGCCTTTCCATCAAACCTATCCGCATGATTACCGGGCTTGGTATGTTCTTTTCTATTTTAAGCTTTATCGGAATCGTCTGGGCAGTGATTGCTACCTTTGTCGGTCATACGGTGCTTGGCTGGGCAAGTACGGTCTGTCTGATTTGTTTTATGGGCGGAATCCAGCTCCTTTCTTTGGGAGTCATTGGGGAGTATATTGGCAAGATTTATATGGAAACAAAGAAACGTCCACGCTATATCATCAGTGAGAGGACGTATGACCATGAAGATGAGGAATAGCATGGGGGATTTTTATGAAAACATCAGATTTTTATTATGACCTGCCACAGGAGCTGATCGCGCAGGATCCGCTTTCTGACAGGGCTTCTTCAAGGCTTCTTGTGCTGGATAAGTTTTCTGGAGAAAGGGAGCATACCGGTTTTCACCATATCATAGATTATTTAGAGGCAGGGGATTTACTTGTACTGAATGATACAAAGGTGATTCCGGCGCGTCTTCTGGGGCAGAGAGAGAATACCGGCGGCAAGGTAGAGGTTCTGTTATTAAAAAGAAAGTCAGATAATGTCTGGGAAACTTTGGTAAAGCCCGGAAAAAAAGCGAAGCCTGGAAGCAGGCTTTTCTTTGGCAATGGACTTTTAAAAGCAGAGGTTTTAGATGTGGTGGAGGATGGAAACCGTCTGATACGGTTTGAATATGAGGGGATTTTTGAGGAAATTCTTGATAAATTGGGACAGATGCCCCTGCCGCCGTATATTACACATGAATTAAAAGAAAAGGACAGATACCAGACTGTTTATGCCAAATATGAGGGCTCTGCCGCTGCACCTACTGCAGGGCTTCATTTTACGAAGGATTTATTGGAGCAGATTGAAAAAAAGGGAATCTGTATTGCAAAGGTGACACTGCATGTAGGACTTGGTACGTTCCGCCCGGTCAAGGTGGAGGATGTGACAGAGCATAAAATGCATACAGAGTATTACCATGTGACAGAAGAAGCAGCAGGGCTCATCAATCAGACGAAAAAAGAGGGCGGCAGGGTCATCTGTGTTGGGACGACGAGCTGCCGGACCGTAGAATCAGCAGCCGATGAACATGGAATTGTCCAGGCAGGGGAAGGAGATACCAGTATTTTTATTTACCCCGGGTATCAGTTCAAGGTGCTGGATGCCCTTATTACGAATTTTCACCTGCCGGAGTCTACGCTTCTTATGTTGGTATCAGCATTTGCAGGAAAAGATCATATCATGGAGGCATACCGGGAGGCGATAGAAAAGAGGTATCGCTTTTTTTCATTTGGGGATGCCATGTTTATAAAATGATATAAAGAAAAAAGGAATATAAAGGGGGATGTATCATGAAAAGGATGCTTTTTGTTTATAACCCGATGGCAGGAAAGGAGCAGATTAAAAATAACCTGTCAAATATCATCCGTATTTTTTGCCAGGCAGATTTTGAAGTGACCATTTTTGCGACACAAGCGCAGGGAGATGCAACGCGTATGGTCATTGAAAAAGGAGAAGATTATGAGTATCTGGTCTGTTCCGGTGGGGACGGGACCATGAATGAGGTGGCATCCGGACTTATGCATCTTTCAAAACGGCCTATCTGCGGATATATCCCGGCGGGAACTGTCAATGATTTTGCTTCCAGCTTAAGAATCCCTAAGAACATGGAGGAAGCTGCCAAACTAATTACAAAAGGAAATGTGTTTCACTGTGACCTGGGGCAGTTCAATGACCGGTATTTTACTTATGTCAGTGGTTTTGGGGCGTTTACTGAGGTTTCATATCAGACGCCGCAGGAGTGGAAAAATGCACTGGGAAAGGCCGCGTATTTTATTGAGGCAATCAAGCATATTGCAGAAATCAAGGCACATCATATGATTATTGAATATGATGGTGGTGTGGAAGAAGATAATTTTATGCTGGGGCTCATCAGCAATTCTGTTTCTGTGGCAGGGTATGATGCGTACAGTAAAATGAATATCATGATGGATGATGGTGACTTTGAGGTAATGTTTATCAAGGAGCTTCGTAATCCGCTGGAGGTGCAGCAGGCATTGGGAGCGCTTATGATGAAGACCTTTGATTCTGACCGGATGCTGCAGTTCAGCAGCAGCAGGATCAAGATATACTGTGAGGATGAGGTACAATGGACGTTAGACGGAGAGGACGGCGGATTCCACAAGGAAGTGGATGTGAGAAACCATCAGTATGCGTTGCCGATTCTGTGCGATAGTGAGGTGGCAGATTCTGTATCGCATAAAAATCTTATCGAAGAAAAGAAATAATAAAATTTCAGCATTTATGTGCTTCTGGACTTATGACATCTGTCTAAAATCTTGCATATATGGATTTTTGGCAGATAATATAAGTCCGGATGGCTGGATTGTTACACAGAATAATGGAACGGGAGGTGTCAGCATGGAAAAATATCAGAGAATTTTTGTGGTGGTCTTAGACAGTCTGGGTGTGGGAGAGATGCCGGATTCTAGGGAGTACGGGGATGTGGGCGTGGATACGCTGTTCCATATCAGTGAGCATATGACAGATTTTAAAATTCCAAATCTTCAAAAACTGGGTCTTGCGAACCTGCATCCGGTCAAAGGGGTTTCTCCGGTAGAAAAGCCTTTTGGAAGATTTACAAAGCTTTCTGAAAAAAGTCTTGGAAAGGATACCATGACCGGACATTGGGAAATGATGGGGCTTTATATTACAAAGCCGTTC
Organism: uncultured Lachnospiraceae bacterium; assembly: GCA_902795775.1. GTDB lineage: Bacteria > Bacillota > Clostridia > Lachnospirales > Lachnospiraceae > Butyribacter. The sequence goes on from CADBMP010000069.1 coordinate 7,014, forward strand.
ATCACATTTACGGAAAACGGCTTCCCGGATGAGCTGATCCGTGCGCTGGAGGAACGGACCGGCAGGAAGGTCATTGGAAATAAGAGTGCATCAGGAACAGAAATTTTAGAGGAGCTGGCAGAGGAGGAAATAAAGGAGGGACACCTGATCGTTTACACCTCTGCGGATTCCGTGCTCCAGATCTGTGGGAATGAGGAGATTATGGGGTTAGAGAACCTTTACCGGTACTGTGAGATCGCAAGGGAGCTGACCATGAAGGATGAGTGGAAGGTCGGGAGAGTCATTGCCAGACCATATACCGGCAGGAAAAGGGGGGAATTTGTGCGGACGGCGAACCGTCATGACTATGCGTTAAAGCCGTTTGGAAGGACGGTCTTAGATGTGCTTTCTGAGAATAAATTTGACGTGATTTCCGTTGGGAAAATTTATGATATTTTTGACGGGGCGGGCTTAACGGAGTCCAATAAATCAAAAAGCTCGGTGCATGGCATGGAGCAGACCATAGAAATTGCGAAACGGGAGTTTCATGGGCTTTGTTTTACGAATCTTGTGGATTTTGATGCAAAGTGGGGACACAGGAGAAATCCTGTGGGTTACGGAGAGGAGCTGGAGCGGTTTGATGAAAAGCTTGAAGAGCTGCTTTCTGTTTTAAAAGAAGACGACCTTCTGATCCTGACGGCAGATCATGGAAATGATCCGACCTATACAGGCACAGACCACACAAGGGAAAAGGTACCGTTTGTAGCATATTCACCGGGAATGTCAGGCGGTGGGAGGCTTACGGAGGAGGATACATTTGCTGTAATCGGGGCAACAGTTGCGGAAAACTTTGGAGTTCAGATGCCGGAAGGAACCATCGGACATTCGATTTTAGGACAATTATAATGCATCAGTTTTTCTATTCATTAACGAAAAAAACTGCTTTTTTTGTTGATGAGTGCGCCGGATTTTGGTTGCTAAAAGCGACATCTACCATACAAAATTCGTGCGCAGCCTTATACTCGCTAACGGTAGCTATTTCCGTTAGTCGAGTATAATAAATTGCGTCGGAACAAAAGCTTCTATTACAAAATGAAGTTTAGTGGAAAGGGGAAAGAAGTATGCTGGAAAAAAATAATTTTTTTTTAATTTTGTTTTATAAAATACCTGTGTGGACATTGTTTGGGATAAGTGTTTATATAGCAAGTGTATCTTTGATGAGTATGGCAAATCAAAACGAAAGATTAACGATACATCCTAGCTTGCTATTAGTTCCAGGAGTGATTATATTTGTTGTTATGTTATTCTGGTTATGCAAAGTTATAAAAAAAATAAAATATAATTTTTATTTCTTTATTTTAGCATTAGGAATTATTTTTTTTATTCAGTTTTTTATTGTGTTTTTTGCTGCTAAAATTTATCCAATAACGGATTGTTATACTACATTAGATGAAGCAGTATCTATGGCTTCACAGCAAGGATTACTGGATAATACTTCTGATTATTTTGGACATTATCCTAATAATTATTTATTTACCATTATTATGTATTATGCTTTTTTGTTTGCAAAGTTTTTAAAGATTCCGTATGTATTGTTTGCAGTAATCATAAATATTATAATGATAGATGTCTCTATTTGTATTGGATATTTTATTGTAAGAAAAATATTGGGTGAAAGAGATGCGAATGTTTATGGTTTTCTTTCTGTATTATGTCCAACAAATTATGTATTTGTTTATTATCCGTATACAAATACATTTAGTATGCCGTTTATTTTAGGTATTATATATTGTGGCATGAAAAAAAAATTTTGTTTCCAGATTTTTTTTGTTTTATTAAGCTTGATAGGTTTTTGTCTTAGACCAACTTCAATTTTTGCAACGATTGGTGTAGTGGTCTATCGTATCTTTTGTTTAAAAAAGTTAGAAATAAACAAAAAAATGTTTATTCGTATTGGCTTGCTGTTTCTGTTTATGATATTATTTTTGAAAGCTGAAAACATGTTTGTAAAATCACACCTGTTTAATCCAAATAATGAAAAGGGATTTCCAGCAACGCACTGGATTATGGTAGGAATGCAGAAAACTGGAGAATATAATGGAAAAGATGTAGCTTTTACCCAGTCCCAAAAAAGTAAAAAAGAAAAAATATCTGCAAATATAGAAAAAATCAAAGAAAGAGCAAAGCATCTTGGTATAACAGGAATTGTTCGTTTATATTTAATTAAAATAGGAAAAATATGGGCAATAGGAACGGATGATTTTCAAAATTTAAATAATAGTGATGCTTCTTATTCAAAATTTTATGAAAAAATATTTGGTGATGATAATTTATGGTTAATTTTTTATTCTCAAATTTTTAGATGTACTACTTTTTTATTTATCATTATTATGTTATTAGATATGGCAATAAGAAAAACTATAAATAGTAGACTTATTTTTGCAATTTCACTATTAGGTATTATTTTATTTTTAATGATTTGGGAGACAAATAAAAAACATTCCATTTGTTATACTCCGATTTTAATACTTATGATGCAGATGGGCATCAGTATAGCAAATATAAAAATAAAAAATTATTTAGAAAGAACAGCCGGAACAATTAAGTTAATGAAAATAAAAAAAGCAACTACTATCGGTGTTATATTATGTGGTATTGTTTTTATGTCATTATTTGAAAATCAGGTGTATTTTTCGCAGAAAAAAAAGAAAGAAAAACGGGTGTTATATAAAACAGAATGGAATATGTCAAAATTATCTGGTGGTGATGCTACAAATCAAAAAATTTGGCAAAGTTTTATGGTACAAAATAATTTTAATAGTGTAAAGCTTCATGTTAAAAAAACAGTAAGAGCAAAAAAACGCAAAAACGGCAGTATTAAAATGCTGTTATTGGATGAAGAAAATAAACTAATCAGGGAAACAAAATTTCAGGAAAAAGATTTAGAAAATCAGGAATGGATTGGGTTTGAACATTTGAAATGCGCTGCTGGTGTATATAAAATAGTAATAACATTTAATGGTGATTGTTCTTTTATAAATTTTTTATATTATTCTGGTAAAAAAATAGAGCATTTTAAAGGAGCAGCCTTACATGTTGGAAAAAGAAACTTAGGAGTTTCCTGCCTTTCTATTCGCATTTATCAAAAAAGCTAGACAAATATTCTTTTTTCTGATAAAATCAAAATGTATTTTACATACAAATTTTTAAAAATAAAGGAGAGAAAAATATTTGCAAAACAAAATAGGAAATTATTGAAATTGGTAGCGGGGATGATGTCTTTGGTATGTTTGTCACAAAATGTGGCACAAGCAGCGGTTTTTCAAAAAAATTTACGTAATGATCAATTTATAAAAATGTATAGTTATCAGTATACTAATAATTTTAAGTATGCTCAAGGAATTTGTAGATATAAAAATAAGATTTATGTTGCAGTTCGAAGTAATGGTAATCAAGCAAAATTACGATGTTATAAAATTAGCAAAAAGAATAATTCCAATATATTAACGTATGAAAAAGAAACCAAACCACTTAACATTTTTCATGCAAACAATATGGTGTATTGTGAACCTTTAGGTGGAATTGCTATAGCTACAAACGAAAAACAATGTACAAAAATTGGAATAGTAGATATAACAAATCTTAGTGTAAAAACACTTATTAATGTTGGAATGGAAAATTCTGCTATAGGTTATTCTAAAGAATTAGGATTGGTTGTTAAAAAAAAGGGAACGAACAAAATTTTCAGATATAAAATTGATGAAAAGAAACATACTGTTACACAGATAAAAAAATCTTTAACGCTCAAAAAACCGAAGAATTATGAGGCGCAGGGAATTTGTGCGATAGGAAAGAAAGTCTATGTATTTTGGGATTTGGTTGATAAAAAACGAGATTATCATCCTGAGAAAGATGTTAAACACTATACAGATAATGTTATTCAGGAATATGAAATAAATACGAAAGAAAATAAAATATCGCTTAAAGGAAAATATAAGGTGACTTTAGACCTTGAATTTGAAGATATGTGTTATTCTTCTTCTGATAATGAGTGTTAATTCTCTGCAAATGTAAGCTATGGAAAACGTGAATTACGTATATATAAAATGAGTGGAGATTTATTTGGATTAAAATAGTAAGTATAGTAATGAAAATTTTAGAGATTCTTCATAGCTGATAGAAGAAAAATGTCACGTTTTTATGAAACCGGCATATATTGGCATAAGAGCAGATGATGGGAGGAAACAGGCTTTTATGTGTGGGATTGCCGGTTTTTTTTGTACGAAAAAAAATTATAGTGAAAAGAAAACATATTATCTGGATATTTTAGAGGAGATGAAAAAGAGGCTGGTTCCGAGGGGACCGGACCAGAACGGGATTTATTTTGATGACCATGTGGGGCTTATCCATACCAGACTTTCCATCCGGGATATTAAGGACGGGCTTCAGCCTATGGTGCGTTACGTGGACGGATATCCTTATGTGCTGGTCTATAATGGGGAGATTTACAATGCGGAGGAGTTAAAAAGGGATTTGGAAGGAAAGGGCTTTAAATTTCAGACGACCTCCGATACAGAGGTCATCCTTTGCGGATTTTTAGAGTACGGAAGTGATTTTGTCCGGGATTTGAACGGCATCTTTTCCTTTGCCATTTATGACGGGCGGCATGAAAAGCTGTTATTATATAGGGACAGTTTTGGTGTGAAGCCGTTATTTTATGCCCTGCTTCCTGAGAATGAAATCATTTTTGGCTCTGAGGTGAAAGCCTTATTTGCATATCCTTTAGTAAAACCGCAGGCAGACCTTACTACCTTCCGGGAGCTTTTTGGCATCGGTCCGGCAAGGATTCCGGGCTCCGGTCTTTTCAAAGGAATTAAGGAGGTGAAGCCAGGCACTTATCTTAGCATTTCCAGATACGGGGTGCATAAAGAGGTGTACTGGAGATTAGAAAGCCATCCGCATGAGGATTCTTATGAGCAGACCATAGAAAAGGCAGGGGAGATGATCTATGCGGCGATAAAGCGGCAGATGGTCTCTGATGTACCCATCTGCACGTTCTTGTCCGGCGGAGTGGATTCAAGCCTTGTGTCCTCTGTCTGCAACAGGGAGTTAAAAAAAGAAGGAAAACAGCTTTCCACGTATTCCTTTGATTTTGATGGAAATGAGAAATATTTTAAAGCAAACAGCTTTCAGCCATCAAGGGACAGACCGTATGTGGACCAGATGGTTTCTTTCTTAAAATCCAGCCATCATTATCTGTCCTGTGATTATGAAAAGCAGGCAGATATGTTAAAGGAGTCGGTTCTGGCACATGATATGCCATGTATGGCAGATGTGGATT